>NZ_JBSRRO010000072.1:0-5310 GCF_055140965.1 Malaciobacter sp. | reverse complement strand
ATACAAAAATCCGGATATCAAATTGTGCAATCCCTTTATGCCTTAGGCTCTGGAGGATTATTCGGAGTTGGACTTGGTGGAAGCAGGCAAAAGCTTATGTATCTGCCTATGCCTCACAATGATTTTATATTTGCCATAATTGGAGAAGAATTAGGACTTGTTGGTACAGTTACTATACTTTTGATGTTTTTATACCTTATTTTGCGAGGTTTGAGAGTGGCAGCAAAAGCTCCAGATATGTTTGGATGTCTTTTAGCTGCAGGAATTACAGCTCTTATAGGAATACAGACACTTATAAATGTGGCGGTTGTAACTTCTTCTATGCCACCTACGGGAGTTTCTCTTCCTTTTATAAGTTATGGAGGTACTTCTACAGTTATTATGATGGCAGGAGTAGGAATACTATTAAATATTTCAAGATACGCAAATTTAGATAGGAGTTGATGGACAATTGAAATATTTGTTTGCTGGTGGAGGTACAGGTGGACATATTTATCCTGCCATAGCCATTGCTAAGGAAATATTAAATAATGAAAAAGATGCTCAAATTTTATTTGTAGGCACAAAAAAAGGTTTGGAGAATGAGTTAGTACCAAGAGAAGGCTTTGAATTAAAGACAATTACTGTGCAGGGATTTAAAAGGAAATTATCGTTGGATACGTTAAAAACTATTTATAAAGCAGTGGTAGGACTTAAAGAAGCAAACAATATTTTAAAAAAATTTAAACCGGATGTGGTAATTGGAACAGGGGGATATGTTTGCGGCCCCGTTTTAATGGTGGCGGCTTTAAAAGGGATACCTACTTTGATTCATGAACAAAATGCTTTTCCAGGTCTTACAAATAGAGTACTATCGCGGTTTGTCAAAGTAGTAGCGGTAAGCTTTGAAGAATCGGTTGAATATTTTAAGAATAAAGATAAAGTTGTAGTAACAGGAAATCCAATTAGAAAAGAATTATTAGAGGCTAATAGAGAAGAAGGATTAAAAAATTTAGGTTTTTCTCTTGATAAACCCTTAATAGTATCAGTTGGAGGAAGCAGAGGAGCAGAAAAAATTAATTTTACAATGGTAGAATTATTAAAATTAAAAGATAAAAACCTACAAGTTTTGATAATTACAGGGACTAATCAATATGAAAAAGTGTTAGAAAAGGTTAAAACTGAAAATATATATATAGATAAAACAGTAATACATTTTATAAATGATGAAGATATTTATAAAGTTATGTTTTTATTTTCAATTGTTCCTATTGCAAATAATGGAGTTACTTTAGCTATTATAAATGGAATAAAACCTGAAAAAGCAACATTTACAGTTTTATTAAGTACTATATTTTCAATAGTGTATATTCCTATTATGATAGTTTTATATGGAGGATTTTGATATAATTTTTTTAAATACTTTAAGAAGAGAATATGAGAAAAGCTAAAAAATATCTAATTTTAACTTTACCATTGTTATTTAGTGGTTGTTCTTTATCTTTGCAAAGTGCAAAAGATTTATTTAATAGTTCAAATAATACTAATGATATTAGTATAGAAAAAGAGTATGAACCACAAAATAATGAAATAGCAAAAGCATTACTTTCACAATATAGTGAGTGGAAAGGTGTTAAATATAGGTATGGAGGAAACTCTAAAAGTGGAATTGATTGTTCTGCTTTTATTCAAAGAACCTTTCAAACAAAGTTAAATGTAAAAATTCCGCGTACAACATATTATCAATCAAGAGTTGGCAAAAAAGTATCAAAAAAAGAGGCGAAAGTTGGTGATTTAGTATTTTTTAAAACAGGAAAAAATAGTAGGCATGTTGGAATTTATTTAGATGATGGAAGATTTATACATGTATCTAGAAAAAAAGGTGTGATAATATCAACTTTAGATAATGTGTATTTTAAAAAGCATTTTTGGAAAATCCAAAGAGTTTTAGAGGATTAAAACCCTCTAAGTGTAACTCCTAAATAAATAGCAATAAGCCCTAAAAATATATTTAATGGTATAAAATATTTTGCTATTGGTAAAAGTTGTTTTTTACATCCTGTAAAATCACCCTCTTCAAATAGTTTTTGTGCTTTATTTCTTTTTACATATATAGTAATAAAAACAATACTCATAACTGTCCAAATAATCTCTTTTGCTATTACAACAGAATATAAGTTTGTTCCTTTAAATCCTAAAATTAAAATCATTATAATTGCAGTAATTAAAAGTATTAAAATAGTAGGAATTACCATATTAAAAAATCTTTTTAGATTCTCTAGCGTTCTTTCTAATCTAATCTTTGGTTCTTGAATTCCTTGCATAGAGTAATGAATAGCAAATCTTATTGCTATCATTCCTCCTACCCAAATTACTGCACTTAATACATGTAAAAATATAAGAAATGCAAGATTGTTTTCAAATAATGTAAACATTATAAATTATCTTTCACAAACTCTAAAGCTTTTTCTAAAGCTTGGTCTATTTTTGAAACATCTTTTCCTCCAGCTTGTGCAAAGTCAGGTCTTCCACCTCCACCTCCACCAACGATAGGAGCAACATGCTTTATCCAATCACCTGCTTTAACAGGAGTATTTTTACTTCCTGCTACTATCATTACTTTATCGCCTTTTGCTTGTAAAAGTAAAACTGCAAGTTTCTCATTTGCATTTTTTAAATCATCAACTATTTTTTTGATATCACCGTTTTTAACAATATCAACAACAACTTTAGTATCACCAATAATTTCTTCATTTATTGCTGAGTTTGATGAGCTTTGAGACTCTTCTAACTCTTTTTTTAGTTGTTTTATTTGATCTTTTAGTTTTTTAACACCAAGCGTTGCATCAAGATTTTTCACTTCATTTTGAACTTCTTCATATTTTTGAATAATCTCATTTGTGTAGTTAATTGCAGCAACACCACAAACTGCTTCTATTCTTCTAACACCTGCACTAACGCCTGATTCTTTAATAATATAAAAACTTCCAATATCAGAACTATTTCTTACATGAGTTCCACCACAAAACTCAATACTTACACCACCAAAGTCAACAACTCTTACCATGTCACCATATTTTTCACCAAACATAGCAATTGCGCCTTTTTGTTTTGCTTCATTTATTGGTAACTCTTCAATATTTGATTTAATACCTCTAACAATCATAGAGTTTACTAAATCTTCAACCTCTTTTATTTGCTCTTTACTCATAGCTTTTGGATATGTAAAGTCAAATCTCAATCTTGAAGCATCATTTAAAGAACCAGCTTGTGCTACATTTTCACCAAGAACCATTTTAAGTGCTGTTTGTAAAAGGTGTGTTGCACTATGATGTTTTGCAACTTCATATCTATTTACAACTACTCCATCAACATTTTCACCAATAGTTAAGTTTTTATTTGCAACTTTTACTTGTGAAAGATTTAAATCGAAGAATTTTTTAGTATCTAAAACTTCTGCTATATGACTTTGATCTTCAATTACTCCAATATCACCAGCTTGACCACCAGATTGTGCATAAAAAGGTGTTTTATCAAGCATAACCCAACCTGTTTGACCAACATCTAAGCTTTTTACTTCTTTAAAGTTTTCATCTAATAAACTTATAATTTTTGAATTATATGTTGTAAGATTGTAACCTACAAACTCATTTTTCCCATATTTTTCAAGTAAATTTTTAAAATCACCTTCATTTAGTGTATCTCCACTACCTTTCCAAGCAGCTTTGGCTTTGTTTCTTTGTTTTGTCATTAGCTCTTCAAACTTTTGAATATCTACACTTAGGTTTTTATCTCTTAACATATCTTGTGTTAAATCTAATGGAAAACCAAATGTATCATAAAGTTTAAATGCTACTTCTGCAGAGAAATTATCTTTAGTGTTTTTTAACTCTTCTTCAAATAGACTCATACCTGATTCAATTGTTTTAAAGAATCTGTCCTCTTCTAAAGTAATTTGTTCTTTTATGTACTCTTTTTTCTCTCTTATATCAATATAGTGTGAGCCAACAATTGAGTCTAAAGTATCAACTAACTTAGCCATAAAAGGTTTTCTAAATCCAAGAAGATATCCATGTCTTACTGCTCGTCTTAAAATTCTTCTTAAAACATAACCTCTACCCTCTTTATCAAATAAAATACCTTGACTTATCATAAAACATACAGCTCTTAAATGATCAGCAATTACTCTAAAACTTCCAATATTATCTTTTGATAACTCTTTTGTTGCTAAATTTTGTATTTTATTTATAATTGGCATAAATAGTGAAGAATCAAAGTTATTAAATTTACCCTCTTTAATAGCTACAACTCTTTCAAGTCCCATACCTGTATCAATTGATGGTTTTGGAAGAGGAGTTGTTTTTCCACTTGCATCTCTTTCGTATTGCATAAATACAAGATTCCATATCTCTAAAAATCTATCACCCTCACCACCTAAGTAGTCTTCATCACTATTAAAGTTTTCTTCACCTTGGTCATAAAAAATTTCAGAGCAAGGACCACAAGGTCCTGTATCACCCATTGACCAAAAGTTGTCTTTATCTCCAAATCTTTTGATTCTATCTTCACTTATATGCTCTTTCCAAAGTTCAAAAGCTTCATCATCACTATTATGAATAGTAACCCATAGTTTTTCTTTTGGTAAAGCTAGGTTTATTGTTATAAATTCCCAAGCATAAGCAATTGCATCTTTTTTGAAGTAATCTCCAAATGAGAAGTTTCCAAGCATCTCAAATAAAGTATGATGTCTTGCTGTATATCCAACATTTTCTAAGTCATTGTGTTTACCACCGGCTCTTACACATAATTGACAACTTGTTGCAGTTTTATTCTTAGGTGTTGGAATTGCACCTGTAAAAATATCTTTAAATTGCACCATACCAGCATTTGTAAATAATAGTGTAGGATCATCTGGAACAAGTGGCATGCTAGAAACCACTTCATGTCCTTTATTTTTAAAAAATTCTAAATACTCTTTTCTTACATCCATGAAATTACCCATTGTTAAATTAAAGTTTATATTTTACCCAAATAAAAATTTATAGAAGATTAGTACAACTTTTATTTAAGTTTAGCTTAGTATAATTATTGAACTTAAATATTAGATCTTAGGGGAATTATATGGGAAAATATATTGAATTAACACAAGAGAACTTTGAAAGTACAGTAGCAAATGGTGTATCATTGGTAGATTTTTGGGCTCCATGGTGTGGACCTTGTAGAATGCTAGCGCCAGTAATTGAAGAGTTAGGTGAAGAGTTTGATGGAAAAGCAAATATTTGTAAAGTAAACACTGATGAGCAACAAGACTTAGCAGTTAAATATGGAATT
>NZ_JBSRRO010000071.1:0-5406 GCF_055140965.1 Malaciobacter sp. | reverse complement strand
GTCAAGATTTAGATTGTTTATATTAATACCTAATTTTTCTTTTTTATTTTCAAAATTTACTTTTGGCTCTTTTAGTGATGCTGTTTTTAAAAAGACATTACTGTTTTCAAATTTAAACTTTTCAAAAGTTAAAGATAGATTTTCTAAGTTTAGTTTATTTGTTGTTTTTAAATCTTCATAATTAATATTTGTATTTGAAATATTTGCACTTCTTAGGTCTATATTCCATGGATTTTGTTTTTCTTGTGTTTTTTTGTTTTCTTGTTTTGAGTTATCTTGATTTATTAAAGTTGTTAGGTTTATAACTTCATCTTTAGAACTTGTGATATTTGTTTTAAGAGCATCTAAATTTATACTATTAATATTTATTTCTTGCTTTAAATAGTCTAAAAATAGACTATTTATACTAAAGTTTTTAAAACTAATTAAAGAGTTTTTTTCTTGAATTAATTCAAAATCTTTAATATCTAAGTTTAAATCTTGTATTGATAAATCAATCTTGTCTTTAAAGTTTAGTTGATAACCAAAATTTAAATCAAGTGATGTTTTATCTGACATATCAAAATTTAGTATACTTTTTTTATATGTAATTAGTTCAGATGGTTTTAACCTTTTTAAATTCACATTTGCATACATAGATAAAGGCTCAATTTTAAATCCACCTTTTAGTGTAAGTAGAGTGTTTTTGTTGATTTTCGTTGTTAGTGTTTGAGAAGCAAGGATATTTTTGAAACTTCCTAAATCATAAAAAGTATAATTTAACTCACTTAGTGTGATTGAAAATGGCTCAATATCACTTTTCTTTTCAAAGTTTATTGTTGCATTTTCAATAACTGCTTTACGGATTAAAAAATTTATCAAATTCTCTTTTGATTGTTCTTTTTCTTGATTATTATTAGTTTTTGTTCCTTTTAAAATTTTTGCAAGATTTATAGTTTGATCTTTGTTTTCTACTATATTTATTAAAGCATTTTTAAGTAAAACTTTTTCAAATCTAATGTGTCTTTTATCAATAGATTTAAATATAGAAAAATCGATATAAAATTTATCAAATGATAAAATAGTACTCTTTTTATCTTTTATCTCAAAGCCTATTAAATTAGCTTCAAAAGTAAAAGGATTAAATTTTAAATCTTGAATAAAAGCCTGTTTTGTGATGTTTTGGTTGATGATTTTTTGAAGTTTTGGCTTTAAAAAGTAAGGTAACACAAAAAAGCCAAGCAAAGAGTATAAAGCAAATACTGCTATTAATATTTTTAAAAATTTATTGTTTTTCATATAAAACCTTTATTATGGTCTATGTTTATTATAGCAAAATAAACATAACTTAGGTACAATCACACCTAATAAAAGGAGAGAAATTGACAGTTATAGAGTTATTTCAAAAGTTATTAAGGTTTAAATCAATTACACCAGATGATGACAAAGCATTTGATTTTATTGAAGAGTATTTAGGAAATGAGTGGACTTGTATAAATATAGATAAAGAAGATACAAAAAATAGATTTTATTACAAAAAATTCAATAACAATCCACAACATCTGTGTTTTGCTGGACACATTGATGTAGTTCCTACTGGTGAGGGTTGGGATGTTGATCCCTTTGCAGCTGATATTATTGATGGTGTTATAACTGCAAGAGGAACACAAGATATGAAAAGTGGAGTTGCAGCTTATCTTTATGCTTGCAAACATGCAAAAAACTTTGATGGTACACTTTCAATTCTTATGACAAGTGATGAAGAGGGTGAGGGAACATATGGGACTATTAAAGCACTTGAACATTTAAAAGAGATTGATTTTATTCCACAATATGCAGTTGTAGCAGAACCAACTTGTGAAGAAGTATTTGGAGATGCTATAAAAGTAGGGCGAAGAGGAAGTATAAATGGATACATCACTATAAAAGGAAAGCAAGGACACGCAGCTTATCCTGAAAAATGCATAAACCCAGTACATAACTTTGCAGAGATTTTACCAAAAATAGCTGCACACAATCTTGATGATGGAGATGAATACTTTGCTCCAAGTAAGATGGTAATAACAGATATAAGAGGTGGTATGCAAGTTACAAATGTAACTCCACCAAATCTAAAACTAATGTTCAATGTAAGAAACTCAACAAATACAAAAAGAGAAGATGTTGAAAAGTTTATCCATAAAAACTTAGAGGGTTTAGACTATGAGTTTAAAACTACACAAGGCTCATTTCCATTTGTAACAAACAAAGAGTCAAAAGTTGTACGTGCTATGGAAACTTCAATATCAAAAGTACTTGGAGTAACTACAAAGCACTCAACAGCTGGTGGAACTTCTGACGCTAGATATTTTGGAGCTTTTGGAATAGAAGCTATCGAGTTTGGTGTTATAAATGATACTATCCATAGTGTAGGGGAAAGAACAACAGTTAAAGAAGTAGAGGGTTTAACTGATGTTTATGTGGATTTGATTAAAAACTTTTAGATTTGATTACATTATGTAATATTTTTTATTATTTCTATAAATAACTGATAGAATTACTTTATATTTATTATGGAGTAGTTCTATGGAAAACTTACCAAAACAATTGATTGAAAATCAAATCTATGATATTCGTAACTTAAAAGTGATGTTAGATAGTGACTTGGCTTTACTTTATGAAGTAGAAACAAAAAAGTTTTAAACCAAGCTGTAAAAAGGAACATCGATCGCTTTCCAAGTGATTTTATGTTTCAACTCACAAAAGAAGAGCTCGAAGTTTTGCGGTCACAATTTGTGACCACAAAGTTTTCCAAAACAAGAGCTATACCATACGCTTTTACTGAGCAAGGGTCTATATGCTTGCAACGGTACTAAAAAGTAAAGTTGCTACAGATGTAACTATAAATATCATGCGAACCTTTACAAAGCTTAGAGAGTTTGCAATAACTTACAAAGATATAGTAATAGAGTTAAAAAATCTAAAAGAAGATTTGAAACTAAATAAAAATCAAACAACACAAAATACTAAACATATTAAAACAGCCTTTGAACTACTCACTCAAATACTTGATGATACAAAAAAGACAGATGAAAAAGTGATGGGGTTTAGACATGTGTGAAAAAAGTAATAATATTTTTTGATATAATATTTGTCAGTTTTAAGAAATTGGAATAAAATGAATGAAAATGAATTAGAATTTTTATTAAATGATGCAAATGTTGGTTTATATAATAAATGTGAAGTAATAGAAATTTTTGGTTTTGAGAGAGATAAAACACCTTTTAATATCTTTACTTTAATTATATTTGAAAATACAAATCAGGACTTTATAAATAAACCTTTTACAGATAAACCACAAAAATTTAAGAAATTTAAAAATATAAGTTGGGGAATAAATAGAAGAGTTATTAGTATTAAAGATGCATTTGATTTTTTTATATTATTAAAAGAAAAAAATATTTTTAAATTTGATAAAGAAATTAATATATCACCGTTAAAACTTCTTCCAATACAAAGTATTCAAAAAAAAGATTCTTTTAATAGTCCTCAAATAAATTCTATTCTAAAAAATAACTTTAATTACGGAAGTTATCTTATAGAATTTTTTGATGAGTCAAAGGAATATTGTGATTTTTTAATAGAAGATGAAAATCTTTTAAAAGAATTTTCTAGTAAATTATTACAATTTTTTCCTATAAATTTAGAAACATTATTTGATAGATTAGGAAATGTAATTTTTCAACTTCCAAGAAATGATATAAATATAGATTTTGAAACTATTAAGAATACGATAACAAATAGATACTCTGGGATAAAAATTTTTATTGACTCACCAAAAATAGAAAATTTTTTGATAAGAGTTTACGAAGAAATAGATGGTAATATTTCAGTTCAAAAAATTGTGAATGAAGTAAAAGAAGAAACAATAATTCCTTTAGATGACTGTTTTGGCACGACAATTGAAGTCTTTGATAAAAACACTTCTTTACTTGTTTATAAAAACAATTTTAACATTATTAAAAATTTTTCTGTATCAATGCATTCATCTGGAATGTCAATAAGAAACTTTAGAATTAATAATAATCTAATAGAAGTTCCTATAAACGGAAAAAATGAAAAAAAGATTCAACACAATAAGGACTATTTATCATGGATTGGTGATAGAAATTCAAAAAATGAATTAAAAAGTTTAGAAGAAAATAAATCTTTTCAACAATATTTTGGTAAAGAAGGAGATGACAAAAAGGCTTTAGATGTTGTTCGAACTTTGATTAATAAATACGGGATTAATGGAGTTTATCTTTGGGATCCATATTTATCAGCTGATGATGTGAAAAATACTTTATATTATAGTAAAGATGCCAATATCCCATTAAAGGCTATAACTGCCTTAAAACAAAACTCTTCTAGAATAAAAAATGTATTTAGAAATATGCAATTTAATGTAACAAAAAATATTTTGAAGTATATATACATAGATTATCAATATACTTTAATTTGTTTTTTTAATCTTACAAAAAATGAAAAAGTTAAAAAAGATATGATTGATACTTTTAATACAGATAAAGAAAATTTATATTTAGATTTTGAAATTAGAAGTAGAGTTGGTAATAATGGATATGACTTTCATGATAGATTTTTAATATTTCCTCTTGATTCGCCAAAAGTTTGGTCTTTAGGAATTTCAGTAAATCAATTGGGTAAATCTCACCATATATTACAAGAAGTTAAACATGCTACACATGTATTAAATGCATTTAACAATTTATGGGATGAATTAGGAAAAGAGGAATGTATAGTATGGAAAAGCAAATAGAAAATATTCTTGGGGATGTAGTTTCTAATCCAATATATGAAATAGGTTTTTTAGATAAATATTATAATCTTTTTAAAGATAAAAAATACTTGGGAAAGGATTTTGAATGTATTTATAATGATATGCAAAATACTTATTTTTATGGTAGATATTTTCATATGAATGATGAAGAATTAATAATCATTTTTAAAAAACTTTTATCAAATATAATTCATGAAAAAAATGATAAAACAAGAATGAAACTTATCCCTTTGATTATTTATCTTAATTCTATTGCACATGATATAAATAATATTTTATATAAATATCTTTATGAAAATTTATATTTTGAATCTTTTAAACCAATAAAAGATTTTTTTATAGGAACAATAGCTAGTAGTGAGAGCAACATTAATTTAGACAATTTACCAACTTATTATCATTTAGAAAAAGAATTAATACAAACATATTTTTTAGGAATTCAAAACAATGATTTGAAGAAAATTTCTTATTTTCTAGATGCATATGAAAGAAGTGGTGGTTTTTTCCCTGAACCTTATATTGAATTTCTTTCTTACGTTTCTGTAAAAATATTTTTTGCTGATTTTCTAAATATAATTAATAATAAAAATCCTTTGGATATCCAATTA
>NZ_JBSRRO010000070.1:0-5502 GCF_055140965.1 Malaciobacter sp. | reverse complement strand
AACTTTAAAAATCATTTTATTATCTTATTTAAACTTTATTAAAAATAAGCTTCACTTAAAGTGAAGCTAACCTGATATATAAAAAATCCGCAAGATATTAAATTGTGTAGGAGGAATCTAACTCTTGTTTTGTAAAATAATTATAACTTCTGTTTGTTAAGTAAGTGTTAATTTTCTTACTTAAACTAATATTTGAGCTCAAAAGCGTATAATAAGATAAATTTTTTACAAAGAGAACTACATGAGATTAATTATGTTTGATATGGATGGAACTTTAGTAAATAGTTCAAAAGCCATCACAAATACTATAAACTATGTTAGAGAAAATACAGGACTTCATAAATTAGAAGATAAGTATATCTTAGAGCATATAAATAAACCAGAAATTAACTCAGCAGAGTTTTTTTATGGAACAAAAGAGTTTACAGATGAACAAGTGCACTTGTTTGAAAACTACTATAATGAACACTGTTTGACTGATTTGGAACTATATGATGGAATAGCAACTTTACTTGATGATTTAAAAAATGATTTTACACTTGCTGTTGCAACAAATGCAAACTCACAATATGCAAAAAAGATGCTAGATTATGTGGGAATTGGTTCATTATTTCCTACAATCTTAGGATATGATAGCGTTACAAATCCAAAGCCTCACCCAGAAATGGTGCAAAAAATTCTTGATAAACATAGTATTTTAAATACAAATGCTCAACTAATAGGAGATAGCTTAAAAGATACAATGGCAGCTGCTAAAGCAAATGTTGATTCAGTTTTAGTTAATTGGGGGTTTTCAGACCATGAAGAAGATGCTATTGAAACTATACAAGAGCTAGAAGCAAAAATCATAGAAAAATTTAAATAATAATTTTTTATCCTTAAATAAATAATTTTATAATAGTTTGAAAAGTGTTAATATATTGATACTATTTTAATATATAATTTTAAAACACAAAATATATAATAAAATTATTTGAAGGATTTTTTTTTAATGAAAGAAAAAGAATATAATCAAGTCTTCTTTATTTCAATTAAGATTTCAACTAAAGAAAAAGAATACCCTTACGAAAAAATCTACTTTTTACCTTTAAAAGAAAATAAGACCTATTTAAAAGATATAAAAAAACTTCTTAAAAAAAAGCTTATATCAAAAACAATGAATCTATCTTCTAAAAGTAATCTAAGCTTTGAAAAATTAAGTAAAATAGATTTAATAATTAATAAATGATAGTTTATTGAAACTATAAAATAGTAATAAAATAAGAATTTAATCCTTTAAAAATAATTTTTATATGTATATTTGTAACTTAAATAAAAAATGAGTTGTATTTTAAACTAGGCTTAAGTGATAATACTTATCATAATGCACTTATTTTTGAGGAGAAATATTCTATGAAAAATCTATCTATTAAATTAAAATTAATAGTCTCATTTATCACTATAAGTTTGCTAATTATTTCATTGGCTGCTTATAGTATATATGGCTTATCAAAATCTTCAAGTGGCTTTGATAAATATAAAAATATGGCAAATAACACTAACCTTGCAAGTAATGTTCAAGAAAATATGCTTATGGTGAGAATGGAAGTAAAAAGTTTTATTAGTAAAAATGAAAACTTTGATATAAATCGTTTTGAACAATATTATGAAAAAACTAAAGATTTTGAAAAACAGTTAAAAAGCAGTATCAAAAATTCTCAGCAAAAAAAGCTGGAAGATACCTTATCACAACTATTAGAAGTCTATAAAATAAATTTTTATGAACTAAATGATTATAGAAATCAAAATAATAAAATTATTGAAAATAATTTAACAATTAATGGTAAAAAAATAGAAGAACTTCTAAATGAGATCATGGAAAGTAGTGATAAACAAAATAATTTAAATGCTTCTTTAAAGACTGCAAAAGCTATTAGAACTCTACTTTTAGGAAGATTTTATACACTTAAATTTATTACATCAAATAAAAAAGAGCATAATTATGAAGTAATTAAAAGATTTGATATTTTAAAAGCACAAATAGATAAAATAAAACCTACATTGTATTCTAATACAAATATTGAAAAGTTAAACAGTGCAATAAAATTAATTAATATACTCAACTTTCGCACATAGATTCTGCTAAATCCACGAACGAAACCTGAATATTAAAGCCCATAAAGAGGCACTTTTTAGTATAATTTCATAACGACAATCAACTATACAAAGGTGTTTTTATGGGACTTGACAATTATATTCAAACTGCTATGAAGAGCTTATTAAAGAATCCAATTTATGAAGTTTTAAAAGAGATAAAAATAATAAAGATACTTCAACAAAGTAACTTTGTAAAAAGAGAAGTTGGTTATGCTCCATTGCAAATAATTCTTCACTTCTTATATATGCTGATTATGCAAAAAAGACAATCAACTTTTATAAAGAAGAGTCATAGTGCCTTTGGTAAAGATACCTATTACAGATTTATAAAAGAGAAACGCTATAACTGGCGGAAGTTTTTATTGCTAAGCTCAACAGAACTTTTAAAAAAGATAAAACCACTGCATAAAAAGGGTGAGTATAAACTTTTAATTATTGATGATACCGTAGAAGCTAAAAGAGGTAAGTGTATTGAAGGCAGTTGTAAATATGTTTGGAGCAATAAAGAACACCGAAGTATCAATGCCTTAAATATTGTATCTCTAAATTATGCAGATTCACATTCAACTTTTCAACTTGATTTTTCTATTAAGATGAATGATAGCTATCGTAAAAATATATCTGAATTTACAACGAAACTGCATCATAGAAGTAATGCTTACCAAAGAAAGAGGGAAATTATAAAAGGTAAAAACATTCTTGCATTAGAGATGCTTTCTCGTGCACTTGATAACGGTGTAGAGGCGGACTATTTGCTTGTTGATAGCTGGTATGCCAAACCAAATTTTATAAAAGAAGCTAATGATTTAGGTATGCCCGTTATTGCCAGACTTCCAAACAATAAACTTATTTGGAACTTCAAAGGCAAACATAAAACTCTCAATGCAATTTACAACAGTTTGAAAAATGTCCGTCATACAAGCATTGGCAAGCATGGAAAAATATCGTATCAATATTTCGATGCAATTGTAGAACATAGTGTGCTTGGTAAAGTAAAATTAGTATTTCTTCATACTGCCAAGGATTTACTTGTATTTATATCAACGGAGTTGATTTTATCAGGCAAAGAGATTTTAGCAACCTATAAAAAGCGATGGAATATCGAACAAGGTTATAAAGACCTCAGAAGCCTATTTGGCTTAGGAAAAGAAGAAAATCGTATCTATGAAGCACTCATAGCAAAAATTACACTTTCTATGTTTACCTACAATATTGTTAGTTATATTAATCGTATAAAACACGAACCACAAACACTTGGAGAACTCTTTAGAGATTTAGAATGTGAACTTGAAACATTGGCAATTTCTATGCAACTTTTTATTCAAATATTGACAAAAATCTGTGAAATAGGAAATGTTGTAAAGGAGAATAAAGATTTACTTCAAATTATCGCTGTGCTGAGTACTTACACTCAAAAAGAGTTAGGGTTTATGTGCGAAAGTTGAGTAATATATATAAAAAAGGTGTTGATAAACTTGTATTTATAATAGACAATGAAAATACCTTAATTAAGGAACTAAGAACAATTGGTCCTAAAATTGCAAAAATAACTGCTGATATAAAACTCTTGATTAAAGAAGAGCAAAAATATGTTGAATCAGAAGTAGAAAATATAAATGAAAGTTTAACATTAACGATTGAAATTTTATCTGCAATTGTTCTTTTTATTATTTTATTACTTGGTGCATATATTCCAAAAGATATAAATACGCAAATACATGAATTTCAAGAAGGATTATTAAACTTCTTTAGGTACTTAAACAAAGAAACAAATGAAGTAAAACCTTTAACAAATAATTCAAATAATGAGTTTGGTATTATGTCAAAAGTTGTAAACAAAAATATCAATATTACTAAAAAATCTATTGAAGAAGATAGAGCCATTATAAACGAAACAGTAGCTGTTTTAAATGAGTTCCAACAAGGAGATTTGTGTCAAAGAATCTCAACAAATGTAACAAACCCAGCACTTAATGAATTAAAAGATGTATTAAACAATATGGGACAAAATCTTGAGAATAATATTGATAATATTTTAGATGTTTTAGAAGAGTTTTCAAAATATAATTATCTAAAAAAAGTAAATACACAAGGAATAAAAAAACATTTAGAAAAACTTGCAACAGGAGTAAATAACTTAGGTCTTTCTATAACACAAATGTTATTAGAAAATAAAGCAAATGGATTAACTCTTAGTGAAAGTTCAAATATCTTACTACAAAATGTTGATACATTAAATACAAGCTCAAATGAAGCTGCAACAAGTTTAGAAGAAACCGCTGCTGCAATTGAACAAATAACAGGCAATATAAAATTAACAACAAATAAAATTTCAGAGATTCACACTTTAACAAAAGATGTCTCTTCTTCTGCTCAAAGTGGAGAAGATTTAGCTATTAAAACGACTTCTTCTATGGAAAATATAAATGAACAAGTAAGCTCAATAAATGAAGCAATAACAGTAATTGACCAAATTGCTTTTCAAACAAATATTTTAAGTTTAAATGCAGCTGTTGAAGCAGCAACAGCAGGCGAAGCAGGAAAAGGTTTTGCAGTTGTAGCACAAGAAGTAAGAAACCTTGCAAGTAGAAGTGCACAAGCAGCAAAAGAGATTAAAGAGTTAGTTGAAAATGCTACAATAAAAGCTAATGAGGGTAAAAATATTGCGAATGAAATGATTGAAGGTTATAAGCATTTAAAAGAGGATATTAATAAAACAACTATTTTAATCTCTGATGTTTCAAGTGCAGCAAAAGAGCAAGAAAGTGGTATTGTTCAAATAAACGATGCAATTAATAACTTAGATCAACAAACACAACAAAATGCATTCATTGCAACACAAACTCAAGAAGTTGCACTAAATACATCTGAAATCGCAAAAAAAGTAGTTGAAAATGCCAATGAAAAAGAGTTTGAAGGTAAAAATGAAGTTAAAGCAAAACAACTTCACATTGATATAAAAAAAGAAAAAACAACTAAAAAAGAAAAAGCACCCTTAGAGTTTAAATCTTCATTTAAAAATGATGATTCATGGGAGAGTTTTTAGTTTATTAAATTAACTTATACTCAATAGGAAGAGTAATAATTAAGCTTTTAGGAACTTTTGGAAAGTTCTTGGAAGCTTTTTTTATAGCTTCAATAGTTGACTTTCTTAGTAACTTATGCCCTTTTAGAATATCTATTTTATCAATCATACCATTTTTTAATATTTTAAACTTCACTTTTACTACACCTTGAATATTAAATCTTTTTGCTCTTTTTGAATATAGTATATTTTCTTGAATCAATTTTCTAATTAAAAGTAAATTTTTATCTATATAAATTTTTGATTGATTTAAAGCTACTTGTGAAGAAGTTATATTATTT
>NZ_JBSRRO010000069.1:0-5619 GCF_055140965.1 Malaciobacter sp. | reverse complement strand
GAATATCTCTTGCAATGTTCTTTTAAAATTCAGTGTTAATAAACTATTGCCTTTTTTTTATTTGCCTTTTTTTAAGCTATTCTTTATAGGATTGCTTAAGTGATTAAAGTTTTTGTATAAATAGTATCATTTATTTAATTACTACAAAATAATAAATAAACAACTAGCAAGTAATTAAGGTTTTATCCTATACAAAACCTGTCCTAGAAAAAAGGCAAGTAAAACACATAAAGACATAAGAGATGAGAAAAAACTCTTAGGTCTTTTTTTGTGTTCTCTTTGAAACTTATGTAAATCCATCCACTTTTTTACAAGATAAAAAACAAAATCATCAGCAAAACTAAAATGCTTTAGCAAAAAAATCACAGGAGCTAAAACAAACAAGTATCCCCTAAAAGTAAGCTCATCATAAATACAAGCCACCTCAACAGTCTCAAACTCATACTCTTCATCGCTTAGATATTTTTTATTATTTAACACACTACAAATAGTCTCTCTTTTTTTCACCCTATCTAAATCAATATAAATTCTCTTTTTATAAAGCATCGAACCAATAAGTGAAATGATAAAGCAAAAAAGTAGCCAGATAGTAAACAATGGTATAGTTATAATATAGGCTATTGTTTTGTATATAAGTGTCATATGTTATCTCTTACTTATTAAATTAAATTCTATCTTACTAATTAAAATGAAAAATAATCACTCTTTTCTAATTTTTTATTATATACTTTATCAATTTTATTACTTACATGATATGAAGGTATTTGAGTTTTATTATATTTTGTTCCAAGAACATTATCAATCCTAAGTGATAAATCATAATATTTAAATAAATTGTTTAAAAACTCTTCTTTATTCATATTTTATTTACTTTCCTTTTAATCTATATCTTTTTTAACTTATTTAATATCTTCACCATAGCCAAAGTATCAAGTTTACAGTACTCTAAAAGTGAAGTTCTCATCTTTTGTTTTTCTTCCTCTTTTAGCTTTGACAGATTTGCAAAGGCATTCATAGCTTGGCTTCCATTTTGAACACTATCTAACTCTTTGTAGGCTTTTTCAAACTCTGGAACAAGTGCAGGCAATACATACTTGATAGAGTAGCTTCCTTGCATACTTGGTGTTACATACCATTTCTTTTGGAAAGGTGTCATTAGGTCTTGCATATTTTCATTTATGGCTAGTAAGTGAGGGCTTAGATTTGGGAAAAGGTTTACTAGTCTTTTTATCACACCTTTTTCAAAACTCATATTGTAAGTCAATACTGTAACATCACTTGGGATATCTTCACATAGTTTTTGTGCTAATTCATATCTACTATCTACACTATCCTCACTCAAATACTCTTTATGCTCCAATCTTCCATCTTCATGCTCAATATGAAGTGAATATTGAAAAGGGATTTGCTCGAAGGGTTTTATTCCTTTGTATTGAGGTATGGCTTGTTGGTAGGTTTCAAAGTCTAAGTGATAGATTGGGTATGTGAGGTTTTCTAAAAAGGTTTTGATATTTTCTTTGTCTATGTAGCTTACTTTTGATTTGTAGTTTTCTACTGCTTGTTTTTGATTTGTCGTCATATCAAAATCATCTGGGATATCTTCTATATCTATGATACCTTGATTGTATAACTCTACTTGCTTTTTACTTCCAAGATTAAAAATATTAAATATAGAGTACTCAGGTATCTGTCTTTGTATTTTCCAACAATAGTTTTTAGCATCACACTCATAAGGTTTGTTACAATGTTTTCCTATATCTATATCTGGCTCATTTACTTTGTCTTCTAAATAGCTTTCAAACTCTTTTAAAATACTTGGGATATTTAATTGTAAACTTTGCACTTCACTTGTGACATCAACTATCTTAAAAAGCTTGTCTAACTCTAAAGACTCACCTCTTACATACTCATTGTTTATATGCACTACACTTGCACTTTTTATACTAAAACCTAAGTTTTTTAGAACATAATACTGAATAGATACATCATGAAGATAGATATCTTTTACCTCAGTTGAACTTTTAACCTCATAGATAGATATCCCATCACTTTCTACTTTTAAAATATCTACCATGATAAGTATCCCCTCATAGTTAAAAGTAGCTTCATAGATATTAGACAATCCCTCATCTATCCACTCCTTTGTAGTAGTTATCATCTCATCATACTTTCTAGTGTATGGTACTTCCCTACCATCAGGGAAAAGCTGGCATGCTAAGTCTCCGACTATATTTCCAGTTTCAAATATAGCCTGTGCTTGTTCATCTGGTGGTGTTAAAACACTTGGCTTGTACTTTTTAAGCCAAAGTGCTTTGAAGCATTGAATGCCTTTTGTGTAGAGGGATTTAGATAGGTTCATTGTATTTTACCTTTAGTTCTTTATAGTTTGTGTTATAATAATACTTTAAATTCCTACTGGACGACACTTATCCAACCTTTCTAAAACATCAAAACTTTTTAAATCCATCTTTGAGAAAGCAAACCACTTTTTTCCCAAATCTTTCAAACTAGCTCCTATATGGTAAAGCTCTTTATCATCAATTATCAAAAATCTATCGTGTGAGTTTTCAAACTTTTTTATCTCTATTTTTTTATATTGTGAATTGTATTTTTTTAAATCTTGATTTAATTGTTTTGAGACATTTTTTGTATATATAGTTACATCTACATTTTGATTTTTTGAAAATAATGTTAAAACACTATCATCCACATAATTGTCTATAAGTATTATTTTACTTTTTGCACTTCTTATCAAATCAGATACAAAAGTATAAGCAGCAAACATTTGTCCATCGTAAAATATTCCTTGCTTTGGTTTTAGAGATTTATTCTCAAGAGCATCAAAAAGTTCTTCAAACCTTTCATCATTTGACATCTGTTTCTTTTCTAGATTATCCAATCTTTGGTAAAGTAAATTATTAGTTGAAATGACTTTTCTCATATTTACAAAACTATTTATGATTTTTATACTTATATCTATAGCAACTTTACTTTTTAAAACAGCACTTAACATAGAAACACCTTGTTCTGTGAATGCATAGGGATTCGAACTAGAGTGCTTCAAGGTATTGAACCGGTCACAAATTGTGACCAGTTCATCTTTTTCTATCTCTGTTAATTGAAATCTAAAGTTTTCAGGAAATCTTGCAATATTTCTTTTTACTGCTTGATTAAATACTTTTGTTTCTATACCATAAAGTTTAGCTAAGTCTCTATCAAACATAACTTGCATATCTCTGACGGTGTATATTTTATTTTTTATATCCTCATCAATTACTAATTCATTCATCTTATAGTCCTCATTTGACTTATTTTAATGATTTTTATATAATCTTGTCACGGCGCCCAGTAAGACTTAAACCTTTGAGTTTAAGCTTGGGTTTTTTTATGCCTAAAAATCATTAAAATGATAACATTAAAAAATATTTTTATTTAAAAATATTGCATTTTGTAATTATCTTTCTATCTACTTTCATAACAAATTAATCAAACATTTTTTTAATCTTTTTTCTTCTTCACTATCATTGGTTTTAAACCTCATAATGGCTATCTCACTTTTATTTAGAATAGAGTCTTTTATTCTATCTCTTTCTAATTGTTCATGATTATTTTCATGATATTCATGCCCATCTACTTCTATAGCTAGTACAATGCTATTATTAATCTTATTATAAATTACAAAGTCAATGTGTGAGTTAGGATTAAGAACAAATTTCTGTTCTCTTTCAGTCAGTATATTTAAATCTCTAATTATTCTATTTAATGGTATATGAATAACTCTAGTTAAGTGAGAGAATATCTCTTCACTTAATATTTGTTCAATAACAATATTCATTAAATTTTCTGATTTATGCTCGCTCAAACTTTTATATTTTAGTAAATATTTTTTTAAGTATGGGGAATAACTTTGATATAATAAATCAAAAATTGAATATATTTTACTTTCTTTTATATCTAAGTTGTTATATTTAATATAATTTACTAAATCTTTCATATTTTTATTTTTTTCTCTATCAGAGACAACAACAAAAAGCTTATCAATTGCTCTTGAAATAGCGACATTTAGAAGATTTTCATTATCAACAAAGTCATTTTCTTTGTCTACAACTGTTGATAAAATCATTATATTTTTTTCTCTACCTTGATATTTATGAACTGTATCTATAACAATCTCTTCATCATTTTCAAATAAATCATTTAATTTAGAAACTTGTTTTCTAAAAGGTGATGCAATTCCTATATTTATTTTATCTATATTTGGTAATATCTCTTTTTCAATTACATCAATTTGACGTTGATTATATGTGCCTCTTGCATGATTACCTTCTACAGTTTTATATAAAGTAAGAGGTATATCTTCTTCATTTTGTTTTGTTAGAATTATTAACTCATTATTATAAAACTTCTTATTACAAAATCCTATAATTCTGGGATGACACCTATAATGCTCTCTTAACAATGTTTTAGGAATATCTTTATAAATTTTAGAAATAGAAGATAATAAACTTTCTTCATAATTATAAGGATTACCAACTTTGTAGTTATTATATATATTATTAACGATTTCTTTTGTCTCATCTTTTATTACATGAGGTAATTGCTTTAAATCTCCAACAACTACAACATTTTTTGCACAAGACAATGCTAATGAGCCAGCTACAATATCTACTTGTGAAGCTTCATCAATAATCAAATAATCATATAACTTCCCATTTGCTATACAGTATCTTAAGGAGTGTGTTGTACTCAAAACCACAGGATACTCTTCAATGAAATTATCAAACTTATCACTTTTCCATAAAACATCATCTTCAAAGTTATCTCTTTGGGTTTTAAAACCATATTTATTTGATAAAAAAGCTTTAAATAAAAGCATTGATTTTTCACTAAATGATTTCATACTATTTTCAAAATCAAACTCTTTTAAATTAGCTTCTAGTTTTTTTATCTGTTTTAATACCTCTTTTTCTTTTTGTATATAAAAATACCTTTGTAAAAGTAAAATAATAGAATCTATGGAGTTCTTATATAATGAAGTTAAAAGAATTCTATATTTTATTAAAATTTTAAATTTAAATAAAAATGATATTTTTTTATTTGACTTTTGTCTTTTCTCAAAATCTGCCCACAATGACAAAATATTTTCTGTATTAAATCTATTAAATTTATAATAACTATCTATTTTGTCTTCTCTTTTTTCATATAAATCTAAAAAATGGTTTTTTTCTACTTTAAGTTCCATTTGAAGCTGTTTTAATTTTGATAGTTCATTATTCTGTTCTAACATCACTTTTAAAGATTCTATTTCATCAACTATTGTTTCTGCAACATTATTTAAATCTATATCTTTTTTATTTTTTATAAACTCTGGATATTTTGTATTTTGATTTGAAAAAAATTCTTCTTTATTATCTTTATTTCCTAAAAAAGCAGAGATAAAAGACAAATCATATTTTTCTAATTTTTCAAATACATTTTTTGTAGCGGCATTATTATTCGATACTATTGCTATAGTTTTATTGTCAAATGCAAAGGTAAAATACACCAGTAGTGCAAAGTAAAAATGCACCACTTTATTAATAAAAATAAATACAATAAACTCTAAATAAAATATTTGGA
>NZ_JBSRRO010000068.1:0-5713 GCF_055140965.1 Malaciobacter sp. | reverse complement strand
GGAGTTATTCAATGCGCTTGTGGAGGTAAAGTAACATTAACATCCACAGCAAAAGTAGAACGAATAGCAGGAGCAAAGCCTTTATACCTAAAAGATATAATAGGAGCCCCAGTAGCTTGCCCAAGAAGTAAAAATAAATGTACAAAAGTAGCTTCAATATCAACAGCAGGGACAGAAACAAATGTAAAATCAACTGCTAATCATTTTTTATTAAGAACAGATGGATTTAAAACAGATAAAGGAAGAGCAGTTGTATTAGTAAGTCCAGGACAAACAACTTCAAAAATCATTGCCCCACCAAGTATAGAAAATGAAGATGTAATTGCAAATGAAAAAATGATAGAAGAAGAATATGTAAAACAAGAAGATAAAACTATAGAAAATTATGAACTTTATTTAATAAGAAAATCACAAGATATATATAAACCAATAAGACCCTCAAGGGGATTTAGAAAAGCAGATGAAACTTATGTAACTAATAAAGAAGAATCAGAGTTTGATAATATTTATTCTCATACCTTAGCTTTTGTATATGTTGTAAAAGGAAGTGAGTACTTAGAATATAAAATTTATAATAATGGCGGAATAAATGCAGAAGAATTAAAAGATATTCAGTATCAAGATACAAAAACTGAAATAATAAGAAAATTTATTCCACTTGAAGAAGAAACATCATATCAAATCTATTATAGTAATTTCAAATTAAATAGCCTAAGTGATATACAAAAACTACCAGAGCTTAAAATAGATACTAAATCACTAGATAGTAAAAGTGGAATTTATATAAAAGATATAGATAGTATCAATAAAAATGAAATTGAACAAAAACTTATAGATGCACAGAAAAGTAAAAATGAAGAAAAAAATTTAAATATTATAGTTGGATTTATAGAAGATCCTATAGGAGAAATAGAAGATTTATATGAAGAGTATTATACAAATTATAAATTGGCATATAGTTATAATCAAAATATTTTTGATGATATAAAAAAGAGAAATTCATATGCATATACTATTGCAAATCTTGTAGATTATTTTTATGTTTCTGACTTTGAAGAGGAAAAATATAGAAAAAATTTATTTACATTAAGAGATTGTTATAAAGAATTTATTGAGATGATATTTCATAATAAAGAACTATATAACTATGTTTTAAAATTTAAAGATATTGAAAATATTGTTCATAAAGATGTAAAGAAAAAAGCATTTTCGTACATAAAAGTGCTAACTAACTATTCAAAAGGATTTTTTGATCATAGCTTTATATATTTTGAAGATGAAAATAAATCAAAAATAAAAAAACATTATTTTAAAAAAAACATTTATTTTAATAATGAATTTATTATGTTAGATAATATTAAACTTTTTTACTCTACTAATGTTAAAAAAGAATCATTGATGAGATTTACAGGAAATGATGATTATACACTAGTCAAAGAAGATGCAGAACAAGTTTTGGCTCATATTGTTTTTTGCTTGTTTTTTTTAGATGATTTTAAAGATGATATTAAACCTTTAATAGATTATCAAAAATTTATAAAAATAAGAAATGATTTTTTAATCGCATATAGAAGAATTATTCCTTTACCAAATATAGGATATGGAAAAATTTCAAATGTAAAATCAGTTGTAGAAAATCAAGAATTCTATAATGAAACAGTATTTAAAAATAGTCAAACAACAAGAGATAAGAAAAACTTTATTAAAAAGATTTTTTCAAATAATGAAAAGAATAATCACTTCTTAGAAGATTATAAACAATTAGATAATCATCACATTATGAAATCCTTTGATTACTCATATAAAATAAGTTATAAAAGCGATTTACTTTATATCCCAAAAGATATAAAGTATTATCAAGAAAAAGCAGTCACATCGCCTAAAACTATTTTAAAAACTATTAAAACAAAGTTTTTAGAAGGAAAATTAGAAAAGTTACTTTTAAAATATCAAAGTTGTAATATAGACAGTTTTGAATATGTAGTAGGAGGTATGAATATTATCTATTCTCTTTGTTCTTGTAAAATTCCTTTAGATGAAGAAGTATCAGTAAATGGAATATTTGCTAGTGAAGATATTAAATACCTTTTAAATTTTACAGATGATATAGTAGACAAAAAAATTAAATTAGAAGATACTAAAAAAGAGCTTATTTTAGGAAGTTATCAAATATCAGAACATTTTGATGAGTATCTTATAAGACAACTTTTAAATGAATTACTCTTTTTAAAATCAAGTAACATAGCAAAAGAAAAAGCTCAAAAGTTTTTTGATAAATATCATAAGTTAGCAAAAGATGAAAAAAAGAAAAAAGATGAAAAAATAGCAAAAAAAGATAAAAATAATGAAGATGAAGATGAAGATGAAAAAATAGAACCTTTAGATTTAGATAAAGATATTAAAAAATCAGAAAAAGAGATACATTTTGTTTTAAAATTTATATGTGGAATAACAGATTTAATTGATAAAAGTTTGGATAAGTTTTTGGAAGAATACTCAAATGATGAAACATATCAAGTAAAAGGAGTGTCAAAAACAAGAGCTTTACAATTAGGTTTAGCATTTAAAGCCTACGCTTCTATTCTAGCAATAGCTTCAATAAAAGAGTATATTTACGATAATAAAAATAAAGATATAAAATCAACAATAGGCTTTGTAAATGATTTCGCAGGATTAAATAGTGCTTTAATAGGAATATTGCAAAATGAAAAGTTTGAAAATATAGCACAAACTTTTTTAAATAAAATGAATAAAAAGGCAGGCGGAAAAAATCTAATAAAAATAAATCTTGCAAATAATGACTTTTTAACAGCAAGTGGCAAATTCTTTGCAAAAGTATCAGCATACACAGTAATAATTATTGCTATAGTAGATGCAATAAAATATGAGAAAAATGAAGATTATGATGCCTTAGCTGTAAGTGTTGGGATGATAACTTTAAATGTAGTGGCATTTTTAGTAACTAGTGGAACACCTTTAATTACGTTTGTATCAATAAGTTCAATTGCATATGCAATTGTAATGTTAAAGTTTGTTGATAGTGCATTTGAAAGCTATTTAAAAAAATCACTTTTTTATAATGATAGAATTTATTTAAAAAATAATAGAAGAAATCAAAAAATATATACTGAAGGCTTTCCAGCAAAATATCTATTAGAAACAACAAATAGAAAAGAAGAACTAAAAACTATAAATAGTGAAGGATTTAGAAGTGCTAAAAATATAACAAATTTTATAGGAGAAAATTATAAAACAAATGAGTCGTATTTTGATATAGCACTAAAAAATGAATTAAGCTTTTTACAGTCTGCTATGTATGGGTATAAATTAGATAAAGAAGAAATAAAAAGTCATCAAAAAGTAAAAACAGTAAATGGTTATGAAATAGATTTTTATGCTTATGAAGGATTAAAGATACCAAAAATAATTGCAGATGATAAAGAGTTTAAACTTTTCTTTTCTCCCTATGGAGATGAGTATTTAGAAATAAATAAAGCAGCATTAATTGATACTAATGGTATATTTAATTTTTTCCCAAAAGAAAATTCTTATTTTATTTTAAATAATTTTACAAATAAAATAAAAAAAGAAAATCATAGCTCATATATAATAGTTACAAGCTCTTTAATAGATTTAAAATATAAAGTAGTATTTAAAGATTTAAATAAAATAGCAACTTCATCAGATTTTCTACCAAAAATGAATTGCAAAATAGAAATAGAATCTTTAAAACAGATAAGTTTTATACCTGAAGATATAAAATACTTAGAATAATATAAAAAAAGAGGAATTAAATGAAAGTAAAAACAATAATAAATATATTAATAATAGCAATAATAAGTCTAAACTTAACTGCATGTGAAGATAATAAAAGTTCAAATAATACAAAAGAAAAAGAAATTAAATTTACTCCTTCTTTACCTATGCCTGATGTTAAAGAAGAATATATAAATAAATATTTTAAATTAAGTCAATTATCTAATGCAAAAAAAGACCCAATCCCAGCGATGAAAATAGGATATGCATATTCAGAAGAACTAAAAGATTATGAAAAAGCCTTAGAGTGGTATAAATATGCTGATTCGATGATTGCTTTAGGAGAGAATTCATATTTTGCATGTTATGCATTGCAACAATTAAAAAGATATGATGAAGCTATAAGTTGGTGTAAAAAAGCTATTGATTTAAAATGGGATAAGGCTTTATTTAGAATGGGAGATATTTATAAGGAACTAAATGATTATGATAAGGCAGTATTTTATTATAAACAATCATTTGAAAAAACAAAAGATAAAATGTCTGCAAATAATTTAGGATTTATTTTTTCTAAAAAATTAAATAATTATCAAAAAGCTGAAAAATGGTATAAAGAAGCAATAAAATTAAATAATTATGAATCATATAAAAATATTTCGAGTTTATATCATGAAAAATTAAAAAATGATATAAAAGCTTCAGCTTATGCAATAGCAGTAATAGATACAAAATATACAAAAGCTTCAGTTCTAAGGGTTCTACAGAATGACATGAAAATACCAAATGATATAATCCAAAAAGGCTATGAGTTACAACTAAATTCAGATGAATTTCCAATAAAATATAAAAGTAAATTATATTTAGATGAATAGATTAATAAAAATAGTACTAATAGGAATAGCAGCATTAAGTTTTACAGCTTGTGAAAATAATCAAACAACAAATAAAAAAGAAGTTAAGTTCACTCCTTCTTTACCTATGCCAGAATGGGATAAAGAGGCTAAATCTAGAATTGATAATTATTGGAGTCAATGGCACGATGCAAAAAAAGACCCAGTCCCAGCTATGAAGATAGGATATGCATATTCAGAAAAGTTACATGATTATGAAAAAGCCTTAGAGTGGTATAAATATGCAGATTCGATGATACCATTAGGAGAGAATTCATATTTTGCATGTTATGCATTGCAAAAGTTAAAAAGATATGATGAAGCAATTAGTTGGTGTAAAAAAGCTATTGATTTAAAATGGGATAAAGCATTGTTTCGAATGGGAAAAGTTTTAGAACTTAAAAAAGAATTTAATAAGTCAATAAAATATTATGAACAATCATTTAAAAAAAATAAAGATAAAGTAGCAGCAAATAATTTGGGACTTATTTTTTCTTTAGAACTAAAAGAATATGATAAAGCAGAATTATGGTTTAAAAAATCAATTCAAGAAGGATATCAATTAGCTTATAAAAATTTTTCAATTTTTTATCATAAAAAACTTAAGAATGATATAAAAGCCTCAGCTTATGCAATAGCAGTAATAGATACAAAATATACAAAAAGTTCAGTATTAAAATTACTTAAAAAAACATGGAACATCCCAAACGAAACAATAAAAAAAGGCTACGAACTACAATTAAACTCTCCTGATTTTCCAATAAAATATAAAGGAAAGTTAGATTTAGATGAGTAGAATAAAAACAATAATAAATATATTAATAATAGCAATAATAAGTCTAAACTTAACTGCTTGTGAAGATAATAAAAGTTCAAATAAGATAAAAACTGAAAAGAAAGTTAAACTTCCAAAGCCTGAGTGGGACAATAGACTTACTAATTATAAAAATACTATTGAATGGTATCAGTTAGCAGATGAGGATGAAAAGGCTGCATTTAATATAGGAAATACTTATAGTATTAAACTTAAAAATTATAAAAAAGCTATTGAGTGGTATTTATATTCT
>NZ_JBSRRO010000067.1:0-6741 GCF_055140965.1 Malaciobacter sp. | reverse complement strand
ACTCCTGCTTCTATTACATTATATGTATTGCCCATTTTTATACCTTACTTATAATTTATGGGTATTTTAGTTTAAAATAATTTAATTTATTATTAAAGGTGTGGGCATTTTCTCTCTTTTTCTCAAAAATAGATAAATAGCAATTAAAAAAGTAAAAAATTCACTAAGTGCTAAAGTTACAAATATTCCTATATTTCCTAAATAAATTGGCAATATAATTATCAAAGATATTGGAAAAATAAAACTTCTTGATATTGCAATAATTATAGAATAAAATGGCTTTTGAATTGAAGTAAAGTATGATGTAATCAATATACTAATTCCTGAAAATAAAAAAGCTGGCCATGAGTAATATATAAATTGTAAAGTTAGATTTTCAATATCTTTTTTATGTTCACCTTCTAAAAAAAACTCTATTAAAACATCTGGATAACTCAGTATAAAAGTTACTAAAACTACTGCAATAGAAATTAAAAAAATTGAAGCAATTTTTAAAAATTGATCTATTCTTTGATAGTTTAAAGCTCCAAAGTTTTTACTTATTACAGGTTGCATTGAATCAGCTATTGCAAAATTTATCATCAAACTAACAGTAATAAAGTATCCAATTATAGTATAAGCTGTTACTCCAAAAGTTCCAAAATTTTGTAGCATTATATAGTTAAAAATAATTACTGTAATACCTGCTGATGATTCATTTATGAACTCAGAAGAGCCATTTTTCATTGCTTTAAAAATTGAACTAAAGTTTCCATATGGTTTTATAAAACTAAAGCTTGATTTTTCTGATAAGAAATAAGGCAAAAGTATAAAAAAAATAAATGCTTGAGAAATTCCTGTTGCATATGCAGCTCCTTTTATACCAAACTCATACTGCACTACAAAAATATAATCAAGAACTATATTAGCTATTGCACTTGAAAATAGAGCAAAAAAAGCCAAGTTTGGTTGTTCATCAACTCTTACAAAAAAATCAAGTACAATTGCAACCATCAATATTGGTATAAAAAATATGATTATTGATAGATAAGTAACTGTAAGATTTTTTAAATCCTCTTTTGCATTAAATAGACTAAAAATATTATCTAAATTAAAATATAATAATAATGCCAATAAAATAGATGAAAAAATAATAAAAATTATAGATTTTGAAAAGATATTATTTGCTTCTTTTAGATTATTTTCTCCCATTAATTTTCCACAAATTACACTGCTTCCAACAGCAAACATAAATGAAAAACCTATAATAATAGTAATAATAGGATAGCTCATATTCATCGCTGCAAGTGCAGTAGGACCTACATAGTTTCCTACAAAATACCCATCAATAATTCCAGCAGATGATATAGCCAATAAACCTAAGATAGAAGGAATAGCATATTTAAAAAAAACCCTTATAGGCTTTGTTGTTAGCATTTTAGACCTCATATAAAATATACGAGATTATATCCCTCAAACCTTAACAAAGGGTAAATACTATAAGACTAGAAAAACTAGTCTTATAATGAGTTAGAACTAAATAGTAAGAATAATCCAAGAATAAACATAATAATAGGAGAAATAATCTCTAATATATATGTAAATCTATGTGATTTAGAGCTTAGTTTGTGTAAACTTACTCCTAAAAATGAACTTGCAAATATCACAAGTCCCATACCAAGACTAATTGCAATTGAGGCTAATAGTACTGCAAAATATGTTTTCAAAATAAACGCATAAATAAATAAAATCACTGTACCAGGACAAGGAATAAGACCAGCAGTTAATACAAAGTATAAATCACTTCTTTTTTTCTTTTTTAGATTTTGAAAATCAATTTTATCATTTGCTTTTAATGATAGGCTACTTGAAGTACTAAAAGATATAGCATTACTGTTTTTTGTACTACAAGAGCTACAAGAACAGCCTTTGTTATTTAACTTTTGAAGTAGTATATAAAAAGCTAAAAGCATTATCATAACAGCTGAAATTTGAGTAAGTATTTTCACACTATCGCTTACAAAGCTATTTAATACAGATTGAAGTATAAAAACTGAAATTGATACTAATATTAAAGCTCCTACTATATGAACAAATGCTGAGGCAAGTGATATTATAAAAGCTTTTGAGTATGAACTTTTGTTTGATGTAAAATATGAAAAGGCTAAAGTTTTTCCATGACCTGGACCTAAAGCGTGAATTATTCCATATATAAAAGAGACAAAAAGAAGTGTAAATAGTGCTAAATTATCACCTTTTTGTACTGCAACTAAATACTTTTTTACTTTTTGCACAAACTTATCAAGTAAAGTTTTCTCTTTTTCTTGTTTTGGCTTTAAATTTTCTTTCTTTATTTCTTCTTTTTTTACAATTTTTTCTTCTGTATGTTTTGCTTTTTCATAAGTTGCTACATTTGAAATATGAAATATTACACTTTGAGTATCTACTATCTTAGAAATTTTTGCTTTATTTTTAAAATTAAGATAATTTTTTTCTAATAGCAAAACAAAATAATTCTCATCATCGTTTATTTTAATATATAAAGCATAATCGTTTTTTATATCATAATCTACATCAATAGTATAAAAAAAGTGAAGTATTCCATCAATTATTTTTGCTTCATAAGAGCTTACTTTTACTAAATCAGAATTTTGTTTATCTATAACTTCTCCATATGAGATATGTGTCATAAAATTTTTTATTGAAGCATAATCAACTAAGGCCTTTTGAATAAACTTCATCTCATATTCATCAAGTTTATTATCTAAGTTTGTATCATATATTTGTTTTAGCTGGTCAGTAAACTCTTTTGTGATAACCCACTTGACATCAATTGATTTAATTTTTGTATCTGTTGAGTTTACATTTATAGCTACTTTTGTTTGGGGAGAGTAAACACTACACAAAGCACAAGCAAAAACTATGCTTTGTGTAAGAAGAAACGATAGTAAAAATTTAAGCATTTTTACTTATACGAACTAACTATTTGTTTTGCAGTTTTAATTAATGATTCTTTTAAATTTTCTTCAAGAGGATTCATCACAACTGCATCACCTTTGATATTTGAAGCAATAACCTTTGCACTTTTTTGAGAAAATTGTGGTGCTACAAATACAACTTTAATATTATGCTCTTTTGCTTCATTGATTAGTTCAACTAATTGATTTGGTTTTGGTTCTTTTCCTTGAACTTCAACAGCAATTTGTTCTAAATCAAATCTTTTAGCAAAATATCCCCAAGATGGATGAAATACCATAAATGCTTTATGTTTTACAGGTTTTAGAATAGTTTTTATTTCCAAATAAAGCTCATCTAATTCTTTTATAAAATTTTCATAATTTTTTTTGTAAAAATCTTTATTTTTTGAATCAATATCAACTAATACTTCATAAACATTTTTTGCTTGTGTTTTAACTAAAATAGGATCTAGCCAAATATGTGGATCTAAACCTGAGTGTTCATGAGTTTCATCTTCATGGTCGTGATGTGCTTCATGGTCATGTTCATCTTCATGGTGTGCCGATTCTTCATGTTCATGTTCCTCTTCGTGATGTGCTTCATGGTCATGTTCATCTTCATCATGATGCTCATGTTTTGCCATTGCAAGTTTTTTTATTCCTATTGATGTATCTATAATATTTAAATTTTCATTTGCATTTTTAAATTTTTCTAACCAAACTTTTTCAAAAGGAACTCCAATAGCAAAATAAACTTCTGATTTTGCAAGTTTTCTCATTTGAGAAGTTTTTGGTTCATATGTTGCAGGTGAAAACCCTGGCTTAACCATAACATTTACATCGATTTTATCTTTTGCAATCTTTTCAACTATATATTTTTGAGGCAAAATACTCACTGTAACTTCTTTTGCAAAAACAACACTACTTAGTGCCAAAATTGCAATAAATAACTTTTTCATTTTTTCTCCTTTTGCAATCGAGTTGCATTTGTGGAATCATAATATATAAAAACTTTAACGCAACTTAGTTGCATCTTCTAATAATATTTTAAAAATTAATCGATATAATCTTTGTTATGAATATAGAAAAACTAATAAATGAAAAAAATTTAAAATTAACAACAGCAAGAAAAGCAATTCTTGAGATACTTATGAATTCAAATAAACCTATTTGTTATGATGATATAAAAAGTAATCTTTCTATGGATAAGGCAACTTTTTATAGAAATATAACAAAATTTGAAGATGAACATATAATAAGTAGCTTTGAATCAAATGACAAGAAAAGATATTATGAGATTCAAAACAATCCTCATGCACACTTTATTTGTTGCAAGTGTTCGAATATTGAATGTATATCTCAAAATATTGATTTTAATTTAGCAAAGCATGAGATTGATAATATTATTATAAAAGGTATTTGTCCAGAATGTTTAGACAAATAACTCTATATTCAACTTTAATTTAGAATTTTAATATGAATAAATTATTAAAAGATACAACATTTGAATGTGTAAAACTTTCAAATAACAACTTTTCAAAACACTTTCATGATACTTATACTATTGGAATAACTTATGAGGGAGTATTAAAATCTTTTAACACTAATCAAAAATATGATTCTTTTAGATATACATCAAGGGTAAATAATCCAGGGGAACTTCATGGAGGAGTATCAAGTGCTTGGTCACACTCAAATTTTTATCCAAAAGTAGAACTACTTTCAAATATATATGAAGATATCTTTTTTGAAAAGAAAATACCAATTTTTCAAAAACATGTTTTTAGTGATAAAATACTATTTTTTAAATTGCATAATTTTTTTATGAACTATTATAATAATGAAGACATCTTACTTATTCAAAGTAGTTTAGTAGATGCGTTGTCTTACTTGATTTTAAATTATACTTCTCATACAAAAAAGAGTTTTGAAAATATTTTTGATGACAAAAGAGTTATAAAAAATAGTTATGAATTTATATGTGATAATCTTGATACAGATTTTAACCTAGAACAATTAGCAAGAAATTCAAATATGAGTAAATACCATTTTTTAAGAGTATTTAAAAAAGAGTTTGGAATAACACCTCACAATTTTATTATAAATCAAAGAATAAATAAAGCAATCAATCTTATTAAAAATGATGTAAGTTTATCTCAAGCTAGTTTACAAGTAGGATTCAACGACCAATCACACTTTACAAGAAACTTCAAAAAACTTTATGGTTATACACCCTCAATGCTCAATAAAAAATAGCAATTTTATTCTATAATAATATTTTTATTTTTGCTATATTAAAAATAAAAAGATGATATATGACACAAACAAATAAAAATATATTTTATATTACTATGATATTTGCAATGGCAGGATGGGGCGCTTCATGGGTCAATGCAAAAGTATTAAGTTCATATATAAATGAATATGAGATGATATTTTTTAGAAATACCTTTACTCTTATTACTTTAGCACCTGTGCTTGTTTTTGCAAGAAAATACTTTTATATAAATAAAAAGAGTTTACTTCTTTGTATAATAACTTCAATAGTGATGATTGCATATATGAAATGTTATTTTTTAGGAACAAAATATGGAACTGCTAGTTTAGGTGGCGCCCTTGTAACAACTTTGATACCTATAAATACTTTTTTATTTATGGCAATTTTTTATAAAAAAAGAGTATTAAAAAAAGATATATTTGCATTGATTCTTGGTGGAATTGGAGTATTAACTATGCTTCATGTTTGGACTTTTAATGCAGCACAAATATTTACAACTGAAAATATGTATTTTTTAATGGCATCAATATTATGGCCTATTTTAACAATTATTAGTTCAAAAAGCACAAAAACATCACCAATGGTATTTACTTTTTATATGTACTTAATAATGACTATTTTAGTAAGTATTTTCTTTGTAGATTTTAAAAATATAAACTATGAAGGTTTTGATTATATATTTTGGATTAACCTTTTTATTGTTTCTGTTATATCAACAACTTTTGCTACAACTGTTTACTTTTTAGGAATAGAAAAACTTGGAGCAAATGAAGTAAGTACTTTTATATTTTTAGTACCATTTTTTGCTATTTTATTTAGTGCTATATTTTTAAAAGAGCATATTAGTTTGTCAATAATTATAGGAACTATTATGACTTTATTTGCAGTTAAAATACTAAATAATATAAAAATTCGTAGAAAATAGTTATCTTTAAAAGATACTATTTTCAAACTCATTTTTTATTCCATCATATGCAAAAGCTTTAATTTTACCTGTATTATAATATATTACTACAATATCTTGTAAATATTCATATCTAGCGTTATATTTATTTAATAAAGAGATAATCATATTTTTTTGTGCACTTAAAAGTGTATCTAAAGAGATATCACCTTTTTTGTACATCTTTTCATTTAATATATAGTTTCTTTGAGCATTTTTATTTGAAATTTTTGAGTTATTTATTGTTTTATAATTTGAAATTAAATAGTGAAAGTTTTTAGAAATTGTATTATGAATTCTTGATTTTTGATTTTTGATTGTCAATTTTAAACTCTTAACTTCTTTTTTATTTTGACTATTTTTTAAAGTAACTTTTGCATTCATGTATAAAGGAAGCTTTTCTCTTATTATCTTATCAAAATCCTCTTCATTCCAAGGTTTATTGGTATTTGAATTTTTATGTTCATTTATCACTTCATCTACTGTTTTAGATTTTTTTAAAAGCTCTTGTGTGTACTCATCTTGTTTTGCTTTATCTTTTTTACTATTTAATAAACTTTGCATTACTGAGATTTGTATATTTT
>NZ_JBSRRO010000066.1:0-7135 GCF_055140965.1 Malaciobacter sp. | reverse complement strand
TTGGTAAAACAATATTTAACTTTACCAAAGTCTAAATAACTATCAGATTACTACTCTTATTTGATCTAGTAACTTGATAAATTTATTATACGAGGAAATTAATTGAAAATACTTTTAGCCCCAGCTGAAACTAAAAACCCAAATGGAGATTCAAAACCATTTTGTGAAGAAAACTTTTTTTTAAAAGAACTATTTTCTAAAAGAGAAGAGATATTTGAACTTTATGAAAATCATATAAAAAGTTTAGATTTGCAAGAGTTGTCAAAATGGTTTGGATTAAAAAAAATTGAAGAAGTTAAAAGATATAAACAATCACTTAAAAATAAGCCAACAATGAAAGCTATTCAAAGATATGATGGAGTGGCTTTTGATGCATTAGCTTATGATTGTTTAGATAATAAGCAAAAAGCTTATATAGATGATAATGTAGTTTTATTTTCTAATCTTTTTGGTCCAATTAAAGCTTCTGATTTAATACCTGATTATAAATATAAACAAGGCGCAAAACTACCTAATATAAATGTAGAAAAGTTTTATTTAGAAAACTTTAGTTTAGCTCTTGATGATTATTTAGGTGAAGAGATAATAGATTTAAGAGCAGGCCATTATGAAAAATTTTATAAAGCTAAAAAAGCAAATGTATTAACTTTTAAATTTCTAAAAGATAATAAAGTAGTTAGTCATTGGGCAAAACACTATAGGGGTATTTTATTAAAGCATTTAGCAACTAATAACATAAGTTCAATTGCTGAATTTTTAGCTTCAAATATTGAGGGTTTAAAATTAGTTGAAATACAAGAGAAAAAGAATATTAAACTATTAGTTATGCAAATAGAGTAATCTTTATTTTCTATTGATAATTACTAAAAATGCAAGTGCTGAAAATATAGCACTATATAAAAATAGATTTGCTCCATATAACCAACCTGCTATTAAAGCACCTAAAAAACCTCCAAGTCCATATGCAACTCCATACATGAATTGTTGTGCAAGTTTTTTATTTTCGTATAAAGAGTAAAGGTATATTATTACAGCACTATGAAATAGTCCAAATGAAAAAGCATGTAAGCTTTGCGATAAGAATGTTATCATTAATGAATCAGGATATAAATATAATAATAACCATCTAAAAGTAGTTATAAGTAAACAAAATTTGATTATTTTTATAAGATTTCTTTTTAACAAAGGTCCTTGAAAATAAAGCATTAAAATCTCACATATAACACCAAATGACCAAAGATATGATGTCATTTCTAGACTGATTCCATGTGCTGTTTCATAAATAGTGAAAAAATTATAAAAACCACCAAAACTTATTTGCATTAAAAATAAGCATACCCAAAATGTCCAATGCTTGGTAAAAGAAAAATTTTCATATGTATCTTGATTTTGAGTTTCATGTGAAACATCAAAACGAAGTAATATTAAAGAGAATATAACCATCATACTTATTACAAATAGATAAAAATCCAATGCAATTTTTGGCTGTGTTAGAAATCTTGCCAATATTAAAGAAATTAACATAAATCCAATTGAACCAAAAAGTCTTGATTTTCCATATTTATCTTTACCTAAATCTTTTATTGCCAAGATTTCAAGATAAGGTAAAATTAGGCTAAGACAAGCTCCTAAAATTGCATTATTAAACATAAATGCATAAAAATTATTTAGTGTAAAGTAAAAAAGTATTGCACAGAATATTGATGTAAATAAAGCAATTTTAAAAACCGTTTGATTTAAGTTTATATGTTTTAAGAATAAAAAAGGAGTTGCAAATCTCATTAAAGGAGCAAGTGCAAGTATAAAACCTATATCAAGAGCATCATATCCTACATCTTGTAATACCTTTGGTAAAAATATAACATAAATACCAACTGCTGCAAAGTAAAAAAAATAAAATGCAGATATACTAAAAAAAAGCATTGAGATTATTCATCAATTATAATTGTTCTTGATATCAAATCCTGAAAACTCTTTTTTTGTTTATGTAAAAAAGGTAAAAACATTAAGAAAATAGAAATAATTGAAACTAATGTAGCAATATATCTTAAGGCTGCTTGTAAAAAAGTTATTTTCTGATACTTTAAAGTTACAATTTTTAAAGAGTAAGCTTTCATTCCTGGTGTTTGTTGTTTCACATACCAAAAAAATAAAATTATAACTGCACTAATACCAAGAATCAGACTCCACCCATAAGCTCTATTTTGGGCAAAATCTTCTCCTCCGTTTAAAACTAAGTATATTACTAAGTAAGTAATAGGAGTAGTTATTAAAAATGAATCAGTTAGAAAGGATTTAAATCTAGAAAAAAGAGATGCACAAGGGTTTGAATTATCTTCTTTGATAATTGTTTCTTGTTTATTAGTTTTATTATGTTTTACATCTCTCCATCTCATAAACTTAGTTTCCTCTACTTCCTGGCTTGTATGCTACACTTCCTTCTTTACACATTGGACACTCTTCTGGAGAATACATCTCAAATGTAAAATCTTCAAGTGCAAAAAGTGGTTTATCAAGTGGTAATTTACAGTTTTCTTTTGCTTTAATATTACTTCCTTGTCTTGAACAAAAACCTCTATTTGCAAGAGCTGCATACGCAACAACATTTCCACCATTGTTTTCTATTTGTTTTGCGGCTTCAAGAGCTGAACCACCTGTTGTTATAATATCTTCACAGATAATATAATTTTCACCTTCTTGTACCTCAAAACCTCTTCTAATAGTCATCTCTTTTTCAACACGTTCTGCAAAGATAAATCTTACATCAAGTGCAGTTGCTAATGCAAAACCTGCTACAAGACCACCTAGTGCTGGAGAACATACTGCATCAACTTTGATTTTGCTATTTCTTATCTGTTTTGCCAAAGCTTCAGCTAAGATTTTTGCTGTTTTAGGATCTTCTAAAACTTTTGCAGATTGTAAATAAAATTTAGAGTGGTTACCACTACTTAATTTAAAGTGACCTTCTAACAATGCTTGTGAGTCTTTATATATTTGTTCTACATTCATTCAATTATACCGTTAATATTTCTTGTTCTTTATTTTTAAATGTTTCATCTGCTTTTGTTACATATGAATCAGTAATCTTTTGAATTTCATCTAATGCTTTTTTATTTTCATCATCAGTTATTTCTTTATCTTTATGTAAAACTTTTACTTTATCATTTGCATGTTTTCTTACATTTCTAATTGCAACTTTTGCATTATCTGTCATACCTTTTGCTTGTTTTGCAGCTTCATGTCTTTGCTCAACAGTCATAGGAGGGAAATATAGTTTTACTGCTTCACCATCATTATTTGGGTTTACACCAATATTTGCTTCGTTAATTGCTTTTTCAATATCACTTACTAAGTTTTTTTCCCAAGGTGATATAACTATTGTTGTTGCATCTGGTGATAGTACAGAAGCAACTTGATTTAATTCTGTTGGCGTTCCATAATAACTAACTTTAATTCCATCTAATATTGAAGTTGATACTTTTCCTGTTCTTAAACTTTTATAGTCTCTTCTTAAAGCTTCAATAGACTTTTCCATATGCTCTTTTGTTTCAGTATAAATTTCTTCTAACATTTTGTTCTCCTTTTAAATATTAATTTTTTATTATGATTTTATTTGCAACTGTAAAGTAATCAGGACTTAGCATAATTCTAGTCCTTGGATTTTTTAACTTAAGGTTTAATTTTAAATCAATTATACCATCATTTACTTTTACATCTTGCCATCCAAAACCAGTAATATATAGTTTTATTGTTTTTATTTTTGAATCAACTTTTGCATGAACTCTTTTAAGCACACCATCTTTAGGATATTTTAATGGCTTTAGCCATTGAGCTTCTAAAGTTTTATATCTTAATTTTTGTTCTAAGTTAACTTTACCCACAAGAGCTATTCTATTTATGTCATAAATATCAGAGTTTTTATTTACAGTTCCTATGCTTTGATTTAATATATAATCAAAATTAAACTCTTTTAATATATTTTTTATTTGATCATTATACTCTCCATAAGGATATGCATATGATTTAGGTTTAAATCCTAGTTTTTTTTCAAATACTTCAAAAGATTTTTTTGTATCATTATAAACTTCTTGCTTTGAAATCTTTGTAAGATGTGGATGAGAATAAGAGTGTAAGCCAATTTCTCCATACTTAGAAGCATCTTTTAGCTCACTCCATGTCATAAAGTCACCATAACCTTTTTTTGTTGCTTCAACATATACATATAAAGAAAATGGATAGTTGTATTTTTTAAAAATGGGCAAACCATTTTCATAAAAACTTTTATAAGAGTCATCAATAGTCAGTGCTATCCAGTTATTTGGAACTTCTTCTTTGTTTTTTACTTTTTCAATAATTTGAGAAAGTTTTACAACTTCATACCCATTGTCTTTAAAATATGTAAACTCTTTTTCTAGTTCTTTAAGTGTTGTATTTGTACTTGCATGTTTGCTATCCCCAAATCTATGATAAACAAATACATGCGCATTAGCACTTAAATAGTAGTAAGACATTATAAGAAGTAGTAGATATTTCATACTTCTACTTCTTATTTTTATTTTGTTGCAGGAACACTAGGTGCAGTAGGTGCAGCTGGTGCTGACTGTTCATTTTTTTGTTCTGGTTTGTTAGGAATTAAAGTGTTGATTTTTACATTATCAATAGCACTTTTATTTCTTTGTTCATTGTACATATACCCAAGAACTAAGGTATTAATAACAAAAATTAATCCTATTGCCATTGTGGCTTTTGATAAAAAACTACCAGGTCCTTTTGCGCCAAATAGTGAATCGTTACTTCCACTATAAGCACCAAGTCCAATACTAGAGCTTTTTTGAAGTAAAATTGTTATTGTTAATATAATAGCTAATACAAATTGAACTATTAATAGTGTAGAGGTCATATTTGTTGTCCTTTTTTAAAAATGCTGTTTATTTTATCTAAAACTTATTAAGATATAGCTAAAATGCAAAAAAATCTAAATAATAAACTTTAAAAGAGATAAAATTTTATATGTCTGTACAAAATGAATTTACAAAACATGCAAAAAATTATAATAACAATAATATTATTCAACAAATCATTGCAAAAGCATTAATTAGAGATATAAACAGTATGCCTAAAACTATTTTAGAGTTAGGTTGTGGTTCAGGACAAGTTTATAAAAATATTGATTGGGAAGTGGATTTTTACTGCGCAATTGACTTTGCTTCTTCAATGTGCAAGCTTCATCCAAGAAATAAAAAAGTAAAAGTTGAGTGTTTTGATTTTGATAGTGATGAATTTTTTAATTTTTTAGAAAATCAAAAGTTTGATACAGTTGTATCTGCATCTGCTTTACAATGGTCAAAAAACCTATCAAAACTTGTATCAAAACTTGCACAATCTACAAATAGTATAAATGCAGTACTTTTTACTTCAAATACATTTAAAAGTATTCAAAATATAACAAATAAAAAATCACCAATATTAGATGAAGATAATATAAGAAAGGCATTTTTAAATAGTTTTGATTGTGAATTTGAGAAATATACTTATAATTTAGAGTTTGATAATAAAAAAGAGATGTTTGATTATATTAAAAACTCAGGAGTAAGTGGAGATAGTTCTTTAAACTTTAAAGATGCAAAAAAATTATATAAAGAGTATAATTTAAACTATTTAGAGTTTGAAGTAATATTTGTTAGAACAATCTCTAAGTCATAAAGTTCATATCTAATATACTTAAAGTTTTCACTATCTTTACTAGAAGTTAGTTTACAAAACTCTTCTAATACTCTAGCACTCTCTTGCGCACGTTTAAAATTTGCAATAAGTATTGATTCTAGATTTTTTCTGTTTTGTTCACTGTTTGTTGATTTTTTTAAAACATCATTTTTAATATCACGAGATTGAAGTAGATCTTCATAAATTCCAATTCTACTTTGATGCCTTAACTCTTTTAATTTAAAAGCTGTTGTTTTATCATCATAGATATATCGAAAGATATCTTCTACAACTCTAATACCCTCTCTTAATCTATTTAAATTAGCATCAATAAGTCTTAAATTATTTTTTTTCATATTTTATATTATAGTAGTGAAATACTAACTCCTTTTGGAGTTAGTATTATTTAGTCATCACTATTCATAATACCTAAAATCTGTAGTAAAGATATAAACAGATTAAAGAAATCTAAATATAGTGACAATGCAGCTTCAACAGGTGAATCATATCCACCTCTTATGATATTTTGTGTATCATAAAGAATGAAAGCTGAGAAAAGAAGTGCTCCAGCACTTGCAATTACTAATTGAAACATTGATGATTGAATGAAGATATTTGAAATACCAGCAACAATCATTATAATTAATGCAATAAATAAAAATTTACCCATTGAAGAGAAATCTCTTCTTGTTGTCATTGCAAACATTGAAATCCCACCAAAAGCTACAGCTGTCATTAAAAATGCTTGACCAACAATTGATGCACCACCTGGCATTGAAAATATTGCAGACAATAATGGAGCAATTGTTAACCCAGTAATAAATGTAAATGCAAATAATACTGCTAAGTTTACACCTGGTGTGTGTTTAACTCTAGGAATAACAAAGAATATTAATCCTAATTCAATTGCAAATAGTATCCACATAACTGGTCCTGCAATTATTGAAACTATATCAAGTCCAATATATGCTCCAGCAGTTGCTGCTAAAAGTGATCCCGCAAATAATTGATATGTAGCTTTTAAAAAGCTCATAATCTCAACTCTTGATGAGTCTTGAGCTGTATTTTTTTGAGATTGTTCTAGATAATCTCTATTATACATCTTTAATCCTTTGTTTAATTCTTATATTATGTAGTAATGAAATTCTAATATGTTATGCTTAATATTATCTTTAAATAACATACTATTACATTACACTATTGATATAATACATAATAAATGTAAATGAAATATTAACAATTAAATATAAATAGAATTAATTTATTATAAAAAACCCCATAAAATATAGAGAAAGAAAAATAAGAGAAAGATTTTTCCAAAATTTAAGCCCACATTAAGTTTAAACCCTTGACAAAGGGGCAAGATTTGTCTATAATTCCCGTCCAAATTCGCTGAGGCAAACAAGAGATTGAGAGCTAAGGATTAGAATTA
>NZ_JBSRRO010000065.1:0-7465 GCF_055140965.1 Malaciobacter sp. | reverse complement strand
TTATTTATCTTTACACTTTTTTATTGCCTTTTACATATTTTGGCTCACAAATGGGTTTATTAACAGGAATATTAATATTTTGGTGGATACTTGACATAAAAAATAACAAAAAGTTTTATAAAGAAAAACTTTATAGTATAACTACTTCTAAACCCATCATTTTCATGGTTACTTTTCTTATTTTTGCAACTTTAAGTTATTTTTGGTCTAGCAACAAAGAAGAATTCTTTAGTACTTTGAATTCGCAAAAGTATTTTTTTTATCTATTACCAATTATTTATACTAGTTTAACTAAAAGAGAGGCTTTAAAGAATTTAAAAATCTTAGGAATAAGTTTTGGAGTATATGGTTTTTTTTCTTTACTCATTTATTTAGGATTATTTAGTTGGGATGGTAGTACTCAAGAAAATCCAAAATTTTTATTTCGTTATATGATTACAGGAGCATATTTAGTATTGGGAACATATCTCTTATACTATTTTGCTGTGTTAGAAAAAAATATTACATATAGAATTTTTTATATAATCTTATGTTTAATTACTTTTATTGGTATTTTTATCAATAATGGAAGAGCTGCACAAGTTGCTTTTATTATTACTTTGATTTTTTTTATAATTATTAATAGTAAAAAGATAAAACTCAATCTTAAAATTATACTGATTTTAGCTACAGCTTTTTTTATAGTTATAAATATTATATTAAATAAAAATATGTTAGTGATTAGATATGAAAAAGCATTTAATCAAATAAAAATTTTTGATTTAGATACAAATTATTATTCAAGCACGGGACAAAGACTAAAAATGTATTATACTTCTTTAGAATTATGGAAAAATGAACCTTTTTTAGGAGTAGGAGGAGGAGATTTAAAAGATTTATTTCATAAGTATGTGATTGATAATAATATTAAATTAGGCTGGATGTATAATACTGTACACAGTATTTATTCTGAGTATTTGGTAAAATATGGTATTATTGGATTATTTTTATTTCTATTTTCATTTATAAGCTTATTCATAGAATTAAAAGATACTAATAAAGGTTTATATGTTATTAGTATTTTACCATTATTAATTATTTTTTTATTTGATTCAATACTTCTATATAAACCTTTTAATAATGTATTTATATATACTTTTACATTACTTTGTATATTAGGAGATAAGAAAATATTAAAAAAAAGATAGTTTTTTCTTTATTAAAAAATAAAATAAGTCTTTAACGTATTGAAAGTTAGTAAAATCATTTTTTTTATTATTTTTATTGAAATTTAATATTTTTTTAATTCCAAAAGATATATTTACTTCATCATTAAAAAATATTTTTTCTATATTATTTATTTCTGTATTTGTTTTATATTTATTAGTATTTTTAATTATTTTCTCAAGTTCTTCTATTTTATTTGTATGAATACAAAAACCATAGTACTCAAAATATGATTTTATTTTATTCTCATCTTCTATTAATAAATCTAAGTTTTTTTTATTATGTTTATGAAATTCTATAACTGGTTTATTTGTTATTGCACAATCTTGTATCACTGAAGACCAAAATGATATTACTAAATCAGAGTAGTAACATAATCTATAGCTGTTTAAATTACTAATTATTAGATTATCTAAATTATTAGATTGTTTAAATGCTATTTTGTAAATTTTTAACTTTTCTCTGGGATGAGGTTTTATTATGAATAAATAATTATTTAATTTTTTAGCAAGGTGTATTATACTTTCAACTTGATAATCGTAATCTTTTTTATCTAGGTATTTTTTATGTGGACCACGAGTTGTTACCAAAATAATTTTTTTAAATTGTTTGATTTTTCTTTCTAAATCATAATCTTTTATCTCTTTAGACAGTAAATAAGTTAACCAACTTTTTTTATAGTTCAAAGCACCTAGGAAAATTATTTTATTATGATTTATTGTATAATTATTATTTTCAAAATATTTATTATCATAATCTATTTTATTTCCTACTATAAAAAAATCAGGTTTATAAGTATCATTTATTGAATTATTTTTATTTACGCTTTTATGTTTTTCATTAAATAAAATTGATTGAGCATGATGCATTAAAATAGTAATTGCATTTGGAAAAGTTTTAGTTAGTTGTTCATACTCAAACTCAGGTGCTTTATCTGTCGTTATTAAATATATCTTATTGTTTTTTATTTTATTAAAGATTTTTATTAGTGATGTTTTACCGATAAAAATTTCTCCAAGTTCTTTTATAACTTGCTTATATGTTGAGTCTATTTTTAAGTATTCTTTTTTTGATGGAATATAAAAAAGAATATTTAAATTTTCATATTTTAAAAATTCATTTATTATGGGTAAAGCAACATTTAATTCTCCTACAGATTCCCTATATATAAACAATATAACTTTTTTCATAATCTATTAACTTTTTTCATCTTAGTAATTTAATATTTTGAATCTTTTTTAAATCACTTCTTGTATCAATATCAATGCTTTTTTCATTACTCATTTCAAATGATATAGTTTTATTTGTAAATAATTTTCTTGTTTTCAAAAATTCTTGAATATTAACAATATAAATGGCACCATTTGGCATCAAGATTTTTGGAAGTTCTTGTCTTCTCATAAAGGGGTATTCATTGTTTAGTATGCCTTCTAAATAACCATATTTATTATTTTTAAAAGCTTTAAGAACTTTATTGTCAATGACTGTTGTGCTAATTAAAGCTGTTGCTTTTCTTTTTATTAATAACTCTATAGATTTGTCAATATCATTTTCATCTCTTAAAGGTGATGTAGGTTGAAGCAAAATCAAATAGTGATATGTATTTATATTTTCAATATTTTTTAATACATGTTCAATTACTGGTTCCGTAGGAGTTGTATCTAGTGCTAGTTCTGCAGGTCTTTTTAATATTTCAGCTTTATATTTTTGTGATATGCTTAGTATTTTATCATCATCACTACTTACTATAGTTTTTGTAATATATTTTGACTTTATACTAGCTTTTATTGTCCAAAATATAAGTGGTTTACCATTTAACTCTATAATATTTTTTTTGGGAAGTCCTTTCGATCCACTTCTTGCAGGTATAATAGATATTATTTTCAATTTAAATCCTTAAACTGTTTTTGATTTTGAATATTCCAAAAAGTATTTTTTTGTAGAAGATTATAAAATTTCTTGTCACTATTTCCATTGCCAAAATCTACGTCTTTTGTTACTTTTTTTGTAAGTAAAGCATCTTTTATAGCTTTAGTAATATCTTTTTCTATAAAATCTATAGATTTTATAGTTTTTGATTTAACTCTATTATTCTGTCTATTTCCAATGTTTATAGTTGGAATATTATAATATGGTGCTTCCCTTATTCCTGCACTAGAATTTCCTATTATGAATTGTGCATTTTTAAGAAGTACTAGAAAGTATTCAAATCTTAAAGATGGATATATTTTAAATTTATTGTTATTCGTAATTTTTTTGTATTCTTCTAAAATAATATTTGAACCCATATCATTGTTTGGATAAATAACTATATAATTTAAATCACTTTTAATTAAACTATTTAAAAAAGTTTTTATTTGTTTTTTTAGCTTAACCATCTCTGTAGTTACAGGGTGAAACATAACTATTGCATATTCTTTAAAATCTATTTCATAATACTTTTTTACTACTTTTAGAGTAGGCAAATTTTTAGAATTCATAACATCTAAATCAGGGCTACCAATATTAAATATACAATTTCTATCTTCGCCCATTTGAATAAGTCTTTTTTTTGCTTGTTCGTTTGAAGTTAAATGAATGTGGGAAAGCTTAGAAATGGAATGTCTTATAAGTTCATCAATAGTTCCTGAAATTTCACCACCTTCTATGTGTGTTACTAAAATATTATTTAAACTACCTACTATTGCACCTGCCATAGCCTCAATTCTATCACCATGAACAACTATTAAGTCTGGCTTTATCTCAAGTATATAATGAGAAAATCCATCTATTGTTTTTGCTAAATTTCTATCCATGTGATCTATATCATCATGATTAATAAATGGATAAATATTTTTAAATCCTGATTTTTCAATTTCTATAATAGTTTTTCCATATTTTGCAATCATGTGCATGCCTGTAGCAAAAATATGTACATCAAATAATTTAGATTTTTGTGTTATTTTTATAAGAGATTTTATTTTTCCAAAATCCGCTCTTGTTCCTGTTAGAAAAACTATTCTTTTTTTATTCATTAATATCACTCCAATTTAAATGTTCATCATTATTAATATCATTCTTTACAGTTTTTCCAAGTAATTCTTTATAATGTTCTGCTTTTATTGAACCAGTTCCAGGTCTTTTAACCCAAATATTTTCTTTTGTAAGTTTTTCACCTTTTCTAATAGGTTTAATGGTAACTACTGTAGCGAAGGCAAACTGAATAGTTACCTGTTCTTCTTTTGCAGCCTCTTTTTTACCACCTCTCATAAGTGCTATTTCTGTACTTCCATAAATTAATTCTTTCAAAGAAATTGGATCCATAGAATTTATGATATCAGGACCTTTTCTTTCCATTTTATCAGTAAAATGTCTTTCTAAAATACAAGCTCCAAGTGCAGTTGCTGCAAAACAAGCTCTGTTTGAAGTAGTATGGTCAGAAAGTCCTATTATAGCATTTGGAAATTCTTTTTGTAACTCTTGCATAGCTCCAAGTCTTACTAAATAAGCTGGCGTAGGATAAATATTGGTTGTATGAAGTAATGCATAAGGCACATTGTATTTTTCAAGTATATTTACTGTTTTTCTAACTGATTCAATATCGTTCATTCCTGTACTTACAATCATAGGTTTTCCAAAAGATGCTATGTGTTCAATAAGTGGATAATTATTACATTCTCCAGAACCAATTTTATATGAACTCACACCCATTCTTTCAAGTCTATCAGCTGCAGATCTTGAAAATGGAGTGCTCATAAAAATCATACCTTTTGATTCTACATAATTTTTTAATTTTATCTCATTTTCTTCATTTAATGCACATCTCTGCATTATCTCGTAAATAGATACAGATGCATTACCAGGAATAACTTTCTTTGCTGCTTTACTCATCTCATCCTCAACAACATGTGTTTGATGCTTGATAACTTCAGCTCCAGCATTCCAAGCTGCATCTACCATCTCAAAAGCAGTGTTTAAATTACCTTCATGATTAATGCCAATTTCTACAATAACTAATGGAGGATAACGTAACCCTATTTTTCTATTTTCTATTTGCATTTATTTTTTATCCTTATTTATTAAATAGAATTAGACATAATATCATATTTACACCTAATTATTTTAAGTGTACTTATATCTAAGTATAATTTTACTCTTTTTTATTGAGATTTTAAATACTAAATTTTAATAAACTATTGCTTTGAATACACTTATTATAGAGAATAATTTTGTATTTAATTTCATTAATAGTAAAAACATTTAAAGAGTATTTATTTATACTCTTTAATCACCTTAGTTCTACCCTGAAACAACAACTCTTGTGATTTTATAGTTAAAGCTAACGCTCTTTTTTTCATCTCTTCATGTAAGTTAGTACAAGATGTAGATTCTTTATTTAAATTATTTAATTTAAAGCATGTAAGTTTATTTGTTGTTGTATTTAATTCTATAATATCATTATTTTCAATCCAGCCTAATATACCATTTCTAAAATAGTCTGTGTAAAAACTTTTATTAGAAATAAGTGACTTACCTGTGAAGTTTGGCATTTCTTTTGTATGATTACCTAATACTAAATCATAAACTGTTGGCGCTATATCTCTTTGTGATAAGACAACATCTATTTTTTTAGGTTTAATTAAATCTTTAGAGTAAATTGCAAAAGGAATCATATAGTTCTCCATATTTCCTTTTATAGAACCTGTACAATGATCTGCGAATAAAACAAAAATAGTATTTGGATATTTCTTTTCCATATTTTTTATAAATTCTCCAAGTGCATAATCAGCATAATTTAGTGCATTTAATTTATTATTAAATCCTACATCTTCTACAAAATTTTGTTTTTTATATCCTTTTGGTGTAATCACATCATGAGTTGTAGCACCATTTATTCCTAATACAAATGGCTCTTTTATACTTTTGTTTTCAATCTTCTTTTCTATAAAATTATAAAGATCTGTATCCTGTACTCCCCAATAGTTTTCTTCATAAATTCTTTCTTTTATATCTCTTTTCCCATAACTTTGTTTATATCCTAGATTATTAACTAAACTTCCTGTTCCACTTGTATCTTTTGAAGAGCCTTGGAAAAATGCACTATCATAACCATTTTTAGTTAGTTCATATATAATAGAATCATATTCGAAATTTTGTAGCTGTGTTTTTGCTATACTTTTCCCTAAAGGATTTTGATATGAAGTTAATGTTGCAAAAATTCCTTCTGTTGTTCTTCTTCCATTTGCAATCATAAACCTTGAGTGTAAAGAGTTTTCTAATAGTGAATCATAAACAGGAGTTGTCTTTCCTTCAAAACCATAAGCACTCATAAATTTTGCACTCCAGCCTTCAAGGAAAAATAATACAACATTTGGTTTTGTTTTTATTTGTGGAAGATTTGTATTTGTATTTGAATCTGCATATATCTCTTTTAAGGACTTTTCTAATATATCGTTATTTAAATTTGCTATTTTTACTTTTGATAATTTTTTCTTTTGATTAACTACAGAATAAATGATATTGTATATAGAGTTTAAAGATACATTTGCAAGTTGAGTATTTCCTATTTCATTCGCCTGCCAAGGGTGCAATGGAATATGTTGAAACATTCCTCTTATAAAAAAAACAGATATCAAAATAATAAAAAACTTCTTAAGAAAATAGTGTTTGTTTATTTTTGATTCTTCAATATTTTTAAAGATTTTATAGCAAATTATAAATATCAAAAATGATACAAACATAGCTAAAACTGTCATTGATGTATGCTGTGAAAACGCCGTCATAAAAAGACTTCTAGCATCTTGAAATATATCAAATATTTCATAACCAACATGTCTGCTTGACTCATCAAAATAAAATATATCACTTATTTGTGTTAAAAATATTGTAATAATACCAACAGAACCAAAAAAAGCAAATAATCTCTTATTTAAATCAAAAAATGAAATAACAAATGCAAAAATAGCACTTGCCGCAAAATCAAACTTGATTCCCCAAAAAATAGTATATATTAGTTCTGTAGTAGCAAATTCAGAAAATTGTTCATCTAGGTAAAAGACAAATACAAACTTTGTAATTAATATAGTAAAATATGATACAAAAAATATCAAAAAATAGTTTCTCATTATAATCCTTAAAAAAATGAATTTTATCTAAAGTGATATAACAAGGTGTTTAATTGGTTAATATAAAATATTTTGATAAAATATATTTTTGTCAAATATAAGGAATAAATTGAGTTTTAAATATGAAATAAATGATAGATTTAAAAATATAAAAG
>NZ_JBSRRO010000064.1:0-9889 GCF_055140965.1 Malaciobacter sp. | reverse complement strand
ATTATAAGGAATCAAGTTTTGAAAAATTTTCAGTTAATAAATTTTACAGAGTTATCTTTAAAAGATAAAGAGTTGATACTTAACTGGAGAAATAATGATTCCATTAGAAAATGGATGTACAATAATAACTTAATATCTAAAGAAGAACATTTTGATTTTTTAAAGCAATTATCTAATTGTGATGATAAATTATACTTTTTAGTTAAAGAAGATGATAAAAATATTGGTGTAATAGATTTTGTAAATATTAAAAATCAAACTGCAGAGATGGGAATTTATTCAAGTCCTTTTTTAAAAGGTTATGGAGAAATACTTTTAGATCTTATTATAGATTATGCAACTAAAAAATTAAAACTTAAAAAGATTAAAGCAGAAGTATTTGCTATAAATAAAAGAGCAGTTAATCTATATGAGAGAAAAGGTTTTATTAAAATCGGAAGTAAAGTTTTTAGAGATAATGAAATGATAATAATGGAGTTAAATTTTGAAAATAGGAAAATTTGATTTACAAAAAAATGGAACATTTATAATTGCAGAGTTAAGTGCAAATCATAATGGTAGTTTACAAAATGCATTAGATACTATAAAAGCTGCAAAAGAAGCAGGAGCTAATGCTATAAAACTTCAAACATATACTGCTGATACTTTAACATTAGATTCTAATAAAGATGATTTTGTTATTAAAGGTGGTACATTATGGGATGATAAGACTTTATATAAACTTTATGAAGAGGCTTATACTCCTTGGCAATGGCATAAAGAATTATTTGATTATGCAAGAAGTTTAGATTTAGATATCTTTTCATCTCCTTTTGATAAAAGTGCAGTTGATTTTCTTGAACAATTTAACCCAAGTGCTTATAAAATTGCATCATTTGAAATAACTGATTATGATTTGGTTGAATATACTGCAAAAAAAGGTAAGCCAATTATAATTTCAACAGGAATTGCAACATTACAAGAGATTCAAGATATTGTTGATATTTGTAGAAGTGTAGGAAATGAAGATATTATTTTATTAAAATGCACAAGTGCTTATCCTGCTGCTTTAGAAGATGCAAATTTAAATACAATACCCAATATGGCTGAAACTTTTGGAGTAGAAGTTGGTTTCTCTGATCATACTATAGGTTCAACTGCACCAATCATAGCAGTAACTTTAGGTGCAAAAGTTATTGAAAAACATTTTATACTAGATAAAAGTATAGGTGGACCAGATGCACAATTTTCTATGCAAAAAGATGAGTTTAAAGATATGGTAAAAGCTATAAGAGATAGTGAAAAGCTATTAGGTAAAGTAAGCTATGAGATGACAGAAAAGAAAAGAAAAAATCGAGTATTCTCAAGAAGTTTATATGTATCAAAAGATATAAAAAAAGGTGAAGAGTTTACTTTAGAAAATATAAGAAGTGTAAGACCTGGGTATGGACTTCATCCAAAATATTTAAAACAGATATTAGGTCAAAAATCAAAAAAAGATTATAAATTTGCAGATAGATTAGAGTTTAATTAAATATAATATTAATATAGGAAAAAGTATGAAAAAAACTTATCAAAGAAAGACTTGGAAAGCAAATTTTATACAGCTTTGTAAACAAAAGAAAAAATAGGAGCTTTTATGAAAGTTAGTGTATCTATTGAAGCTAGAATGACATCTTCAAGATTACCAAAAAAGGTTTTAAAACCTCTTGGAAATAGTACAGTATTAGAAGTAATGATAAATAGAGTTTTAAAATGTAAACTTGTAAATAAAATAATTGTTGCAACTACAACTAATAAAGAAGATGATGGAATAATAAAGCTTTGTGAAAAGAAAAATGTTGAATATTTTAGAGGAAGTGAAAATAATGTTTTCCAAAGAGTTTTACAAGCCCATGAAAAATTTGAAACAGATATAATTGTTGAGTTAACAGGAGATTGCCCTTTTATTGAACCAAGACTTATTGATGAGGCTATTGAGTTTTATTTAAACAATGACTATGATTATGTAAGTAATAGTATAAAAAGTACATTTCCTGTTGGGATGTCTATACAGGTTTACTCTTTAAAAGCATTGAAAGAAGTATCAAAAAAAAAGTTAACTTCTATAGATCTTGAGCATGTAACTCCTGAGTTTTATACTACAAAGCGATTTAAAATTTATAATATTGAAGCACCAAAAAATTTATATTTCCCCGAGTTGTCAGTAACTTTAGATACAAAAGAAGATTATGAAATAATAACTAAGATAATGAATCATTTTAAAAATGATTATTTTACTATTGAAGAGATGATATCTTATGTAAGAAAAAATCCTAAGTTATTACAAATAAATAGTAGTATAAAAAGAAAAGGACTAAGTTAATGTTGAATGTTGCAGTGATTGGACTTGGTAATATCTCTTTACTTTTTGATTATGATAAAAACTCTAAAACTGCATATTCACATATAAAAGCTATATATTTACATAAAGAGTTTCAATTAAAATATGTAGTAGATATAGATGAAAAAAATTTATCAAAAGTAAAAGAGTTTTACAATGATGTTATTTTTTATAATGATTATAAAAAATTAATTGATAAAAAAGATATTGATATTTTAGTTGTTGCTACACCTACTAATACTCACTTTAAAATATTAAATAGTTTTAAAAATCATAAAAGTATAAAAAAGTTTTTGATGGAAAAGCCTCTTTTTTCAAATAAAAAAGAGTATGAGATTTTAGATGATTTTTTCAAAGATAAAATAGTTGTAAATTATACTAGAAGATTCCAAGAGCCAATAAAAAGATTAAAAGATAGTATTGAAAATAGAAGTTTAGAAAATTTACAAAAAATTACTTTAAATTATGTGAAAGGTTTAAAAAATAATGGTTCACATTTTATTGATTTGATTAACTATTTATTCTCTAATCCAAAACTATTAGATATAAAAATACTTGATGAAACAATTGGTTTTAATGATGAAGATAAATCCTATGATGTATTTTTTAAGATTAAATATGATGAGAAGATTATTCCTATATATTTTATTGCTTTAGATCATACAAAATACAATATTATTGAATTAACTCTTTATTTTGATAATCAAGTTGTAAATTATATAAATAGTGAACAAACAATTTATTATAAAAAAATTGTAGATAGCATAGAGTATAAAGGCTATAAGTTTATAGATAAAGAAGCTTACAAAAAAGAAAAAATCTCAGAAAAACTAATCTATAATGTTTATGATGAAATATTTTTACAAATAAAACAAAATAGACAAAACTGCGCTTCTTTTAAAAATGAACTAAAAAACTTAGAATTTATAACAAATATTTTAAATAGTAAGGAAAATAGATGCCAAAATTAGCTATTAATGGTGGACCTAAAATAAGAACAAAGTTGTTTCCTAGATATAATAATATAAATGAAAATGAAATTGATGAAGTTGTAAAAGTTATGAAAAAAGGTATTTTATCAAAATACTTAGGTGCTTGGCATGAAGATTTTTATGGGGGAGAAAAAGTTCAAGAGTTTGAAAAAGCTTGGAGTGAATATTTTAATATTAAACATAGTATCTCTGTAAATTCAAATACTTCTGGCTTAATAACAGCCTTAGGTGCTTGTGGAATTGGTCTTGGTGATGAGGTTATTGTTTCACCATACTCAATGTCAATTTCTGCAAGTGCTCCTTTATTTTGGAATGCAACTCCTGTTTTTTGTGATTTGGAAGCTAATACTTACTCTTTTTGTATTAAATCATTAAAAAAAGCTATTACAAAAAATACTAAGGCAATAGTTGTTGTACATATTTTTGGGTGTCCTTCTAATATGAAAGAGATACAAGAAGTTGCAAAAGAGCATAATTTATATGTAATTGAAGATTGTGCACAAGCTCCAGGCGCAAAATATGATGAAAAAAATGTTGGAACTTTTGGAGATATTGGAGTTTTTAGTCTAAATTATCATAAACATATTCATACAGGTGAGGGTGGAGTTTGCGTTACAAATAGTGATGACTTAGCTAATAAAATGCAACTAATTAGAAATCATGCAGAATCAGTTGTAGAAAATAAAGGTGAAACACAACTTTCAAATATGCTAGGCTTTAATTTTAGATTGACTGAAATTCAAGCAGCCATTGGAATAGAGCAGTTAAAAAAACTACAAAGTGAGCTAGAAGTTAGACAAAAGTATGCAAAAATGTATGATGAGGCTTTAGGAAAATATCCTTTTATAAAGACAACAAAATTAGAAAATAGAACACACTCTTATTATGTGCAAGCATTTGAGTTTTTAGAAGATATTGCAAAAGTTTCAAGAGATAAATTTATTATGGCTGTAAAAGCAGAACTAGAAGCAGTACAAGATAGAGAAAATGAAGGTGTACCAATAGGACAAGGCTATGTAAAGCCTATTTATTTACTTCCTATGTTTCAAAATAAAATTGCATATAATAAAGAAAATTTTGCTTTTAAAGATGAAATTTCATATGAAAAAGGAATTTGTCCAAATGTAGAAAAGTTTCATTATAAAACTTTGTGGACACATGATTTTACTAGAAGTCCTTTAAGCAAAGAAGATGTAAATGATGTAATTAATGCTTATATAAAAGTTTGTGAAAATTTAGATGAACTTAAATAGTGAAATAAAAGTTTTTTCCTATGATGCAGGAGGAGCTAATTTAACCATGGCTTATGCATATTATATGCATGAAAAAGGTTATATTGTAAAATGTTATCCTAAAGGTCCTGCTTTAAAAATATTTAAAAAGCATATTTCTTTTTTAATTGATGAAAATGAAAATACTTTTAAAAAAGATGATATTGTTATTATTGGAACATCTGGTATTCACTCAGATTATGAAATAGAAAAATTAATAGAAGCAAAGAAACTAGGAATAAAAGTAAAATGTTTTTTAGATTCAATTTTAAACTTAGATATAAGGTTTTCTATTAATAATAAATTTATAGATAGAAAGTATTTGCCTGATATTATTTATTATGATAATAAAGTGGAATTAATCAATGAAGATATTAAGCAAAGAATACAATTTCATGAAAATTTGTATTTAAAATATATAAAAGAGATCTTTTATGTTAAAAAATTAAAAACATCAAATAATTTAATACTTGAAAATAGAGGTAAATACGCACTTTTTTTATCAGAGTATATATATGAACTATATGGAAATAAGTTTGGTTTTACAGAGTATGATTGTATAATTAATCTTTTAGATGCAATATCTAATGTACACTTAGATATTACACTTTTTATTAAATTTCATCCTGCAGAAGATATGAAAAAGTTTGATGAAATTTTAAAAGAATACCCTTTTGTTAAAATATATAAAGATGAATTTGATATACATGAAGTTTTATATAATAGTAAAATAGTATTTGGTATAGACTCATCTGTATTCAAAGAATCTTTATTGTTAAATAAACAAACATATAGTTTGCAAATTGATGCAAAAGAAAGAATTAATGTAATTAAAAATGTTGAGATTTTAGAAACAAAAGCACAGTTAGAAACCATATTAAGGAAAACATATGAAAAGTAAATTTTTAGAATCACAAAGATTATATTTAAGACCACTTTGTATAGAAGATTCAAATACAAACTATGTAAATTGGCTAAATGATGAGGAAGTATGTAAGTTTAATGCACATCATAGATTTGTAAATACTAAAGAAAAAACACAAGAGTATATACAAAATATTAATTCTTCAAATAGTAATCTTGTTCTTGCTATTTGTTTAAAAGAGAATAATCAACACATAGGTAATGTAAGTATTCAAAATATAAATTTTATTGATTCTAATGCAGAGTTTGCAATTATCATGGGAGAAAAGAACTATCATGGAAAAGGCTTTGCTTATGAAGCATCAAAGTTGATTATAGAACATGCTTTTAATAGTTTAAATTTACATAGAGTTTATTGTGGAACAAGTAAAGAAAATATTTCAATGCAAAAACTTGCAAAAAAACTTCACATGAAAGAAGAAGGTATTTTAAAACAAGCAATATTTAAAAATGGAAAGTACTTAGATATAATTTTGTATGCAATAATAAAAAATCAAGAATAACTATTCTTGATTTATTATTGCTTTTAAATCTTTTAATACTAAAATAGTAGAATCACACCAGTATTTTTTAACTTCAGATAGGTTCTTTTGAGTATATAGTTGGTTTTGTTTTAAATTTAAAAAAAAGTTTACATAAATATCTACTAACTCAATATATTTTAAAAATACATTTGCAAACATAGCGTTACTCATATGTTTTTTTTGCTGTAAAATCCAAATCATAATATCTAGTTTTTTTTGTAAGAAATCATCTCTTGAAGAGATTTTTGTTTTTTTGAATTTATTAACTTTAGTTATTATTCCACTTAATACTTTTGCATCATCTTCAAAATCAATATTTTCCACAGTACAACTTATATTATCTAAAATCTCTTTTACATTAAAATCTTTTTTTTCTAGGTTTTGTAGGTCAATATCTTTTATATCTAAAGGTATAAGACCTTCCATAAATGCACCATCTGATAAATTGTAAGCTTTTAAAGTTTTCTTTGTTTTTTCATCTAGACCATGGATAAATAACTCATAGTCTCTTTTAAAAGTCAAAAGAGTTCTATTTGATTTTATTTTTTCTCTTAAATTTCCTTTTACTTCTAAAATATCATAATCAGAAACTATATTATCATCAACTTTATGTTTTTCTTCTACAATATCAGACATTTCATGTGAGCTATCACTTGCATATCTATCTCCTGTTTCTTGATTAAATGCTGCATCATTTCCAACTAAATATAGTTCATTTGCTTTTAAAAATACAGACATGGCAAATGAGAAAGTACCAACATTTGGAAGAGAAAAAGAGTATCCTAACTCTTCACATACAGGGTATACTTGTGAAAAATAGTAATTTAAATGCTCTACTTTTTTTAATACACTCTCTTCTTGTTGAGAAAGAAAGATAATGGCACTATTTTTTAAAAAGTTTTTATCATCTGTTGTAAGAAATTTTCCACATTCAGATGAGGGATCAATAGAGACTACTATATCAGGTACAATACTGTTTTTTTCTAATTTTCTTAATATTACATCAACACAAACAATTACAAATCTATCTTGATATTTTTTTATCCATTCTAAGTGATTATCAACAGATGGACCAGCACTTATTATTAGTACTTTTTTATTTTTTAAGGGTAAAGTATCTTTTATTAATTGTTTTTTTATGAACTTCTCTTTATCTTTCATAAATCTAATAGTTCTATAAAGAACTTTTAAAACTACTCCAAAAGGAAAAGATGCAGGATGGTTAGTTGAATAATAACTAATAAGTTCATCTAAGATATATTTGTAATCTATCCAAAAAAGATGGTGCTTGATATTATAGTTCATATAGTTGTGATGATGGGTGAACTCTTCAATAGTTTTTTCTCTTTGTATTGGTGTCTCGCAAACTGATAGAAATAACTTTTTATTTCCTTGTTCAAAAACTGTATAATCAGTTGTAAATAAAGTAAGTCTAAAAAGTTCAAGTTCAGGCTCAATTATCAAAGTATTCATAGAGTTTACTTTTTTATAGACTTCATTTAAGTGAACTCCTGCACCAACTCCAATAAAGATAAATTTATATATTTTTGAGAAAGTAACATTTGTAAAATCAACTTTATGATTTATATAATTAGCCAGTGTTGCTACAACTCCTAAAGATTGCATAATGGCTAGTTTTTTGTTTCGTGGATCAATTCTTAATAAATCTAAAGAGTTCTCTTTTGTAAAATTAGTTAATTCAGCCCTTTTATCTGCTTCTTCATAACTATTAAAATCATAAAGAAATTTATCTTTTGTATGGTCAAAAATATCAAAATAACCACCTTCTTTTATATACTCTAAAGTATATCTTTCTTTATGACTTTGTTCTTCAATATCTTTTGATAACTTTTGTACTTTTTTGTAAGTATTGGGATGTTTTTTTTCTAAAAATTCCAAATTTTTTAAATATAAATTAAAAAGTGTTTGAGTTAAGTCATTTAGTTCTTCTTGCATATAAAGCCTTATTGTAAGATAGTTTAATTTTACATTAAAGTAACAAAACTTATTCTTAGACTTATTATTTTAAAGGGAACTAGAATAAAATCTAGCCCTTTAAAAATTTGATAAAAGTTACAATTTTATTATAGACTACTGAAGTAATCTAAGTACATTTTGTTGAGAAGCATTAGCTTGACTCATAGCATAAGTACCAGCTTGTGAAATAATGTTCTGTTTGTTAAAATTAGAACTTTCAGCAGCATAGTCAACATCTCTAATAACTGATTCAGCAGCTTTAATATTTGTTTGCTGAGTCATTTGGTTTCTAATAGCTGATTCTAATTGGTTTTGAGTAGAACCAAAGTCTGCTCTCCATCCATTTAGCGTGTTAATAGCACTATCAACTGTTGTCATAAAACCTCTTGCACCAGCTGCATCAAATCCACCAGCAGATGTACCAGCAGCAGCTGCAGATCTTAATCCACTAACTCCAAGTCCAATAGCATTTGCTTGAACACCAGCTGTTGTTACAATAGTATCAGCTAACTTCTCACCCATTTGAAATGTAAGTGATGTTGCTGAACCTGTACCAGCAGCAGATGCTTGTAGCAGTGTTGTACCATTGTAGTTAGTTTGCTTAGCAATATTATGCTTTATCAGCAATTTGTGTTAAAGAAACTGCTGAGTTACCATTTGAAATTGATTGACCAATTGAGCTTGCTTGAGTTCTTAGTTTATCAGCAATTGCTAAACCAGAAGCATCATCACTTGCTTTATTGATTCTTAAACCAGTACTTAGTTTTTCTAACGAACTACTTACATTTTTTGTTGTGTTTGCAGCTGCTTCTTGAGCTATCAATGAAGCTGCATTTGTATTAATTCTCATAATAAATCCTTTTTATTATAAAAGATTTACCCATGATACGGGAGCCTAAAACATTCTTGTTTTACCAAGCATAGAGTCTAACTCTTCGGAATCCATTGACCCCTATATTGTTTATATGACCCACTTACAACAAAATACCATACATATATTCCTAATATTAAAATTAAAAATAGTGTATTATTAGGAATAAATGCTTTAAAGGGAACTAGAAGAATCTAGCCCTTTAAAAATCTATTAATTATCTAATGTAACTTTTATCGGTACTAAATATTATAGATTACTGAAGTAATCTAAGTACATTTTGTTGAGAAGCATTAGCTTGACTCATCGCATAAGTACCTGCTTGTGCTATTATGTTCTGTTTATTAAAGTTAGAACTTTCAGAAGCATAATCAACATCTCTAATTACTGATTCAGCAGATTTAATATTTGTTTGCTGAGTCATTTGGTTTCTAATAGCTGATTCTAATTGGTTTTGAGTAGAACCGAAGTCTGCTCTCCATCCATTTAGTGTGTTAATAGCTGTATCAACACTTGCCATTAAACTTCTAGCACTTCCAGCAGAAGCAAAGTTTGCATCAGCAGAAGCTTTAAGACCAGCAAGTCCCAATCCACTTAAGTTTGCTCTAACACCAGCTGTTGTTTGAATAATATCAGCAGCTTTTTCACCCATTTGGAATGTTAATTGTGCTGCTGCTGAAGCTGATGTTGCCCCTTGCAATACTGTTGTACCATTGTAATTAGTTTGGCTAGCAATATTATTTAACTGATCTAGTAATTTACTAATATCTTTCCCAATTGCTTTTCTACCCTCATCTGATGTTGTATCAGTTGAAGCTTGAACTAATTTTGTTTTAAGAACATCTAAAATATTAGATTGTTCAGACATAGCTTTATCAGCAATTTGTGTTAAAGAAACTGCTGAGTTACCATTTGAAATTGATTGACCAATTGAGCTTGCTTGAGTTCTTAGTTTATCAGCAATTGCT
>NZ_JBSRRO010000063.1:0-9070 GCF_055140965.1 Malaciobacter sp. | reverse complement strand
TTTGGAAAAAGATATTAGAAATGAAATTTTAAAAGAACTTGATCAACTGATTAAAGTTATGGCGGTGCTTAGAGGGCCTGATGGATGTCCCTGGGATAGAAAACAGGATTACTATTCCATTAAAGGAAATATAATTGAAGAGGCTTATGAAGTAGTAGAGGCATTAGAAAAAAATGATATATCTGCATTTAAAGAAGAATTAGGAGATCTTTTATTACAGGTTGTCTTTGAATCTCAAATAGCTTATGAAAAAAATGATTTTAAACTCAATAATAGTCTTATTTATTTTCTTATTTACAGCTTGTAGTCAAAAAGTAAATTATAAAGCAAGCAATGATTCAAATAATTATAAAGTATCAAAAAAATATTGTGTTAAATCTAAAGTTTTTACAGATTATTCAAAAAAACAGATTAACTCTTTTTTATTAAAAGAGGCAAGAGAAGATGTTTTATTTGAGTTTTTAGATGAAAATATTATTTCTCAAAACAACTCTTATGAAGAGTTTTTATCTAATAAAGAAGTAAAAATAGATAAAAAAATAGATTATTTTACAGATGATTATAAAGATTATTGTATAGAGTTTGATGCAACAGTTGCAAATCCGGTTTTTTTCTTTAATGATGTAAATTTAGAAGAGTATTCAAGACAAAATTCAGCAATATAGTTATATTTTTTTATCTCTTTGTTCTCTAAAAATATTTAAAAAATCTTCTCTTTTGTATAAAGTAGCTCCTAAATCAAATTTGTACTTCATATAAGGATGACCTAAGTTCCAAAAGTTAAAACCATTTTTTTCTAAATAGTTTGCCAATAAAACCAATTGAAGTTTTCCATAATTATTAAATCTTCTTTCTTTACTACTAAAGCCACTTAAACTTGTATAAATAGCTCCAACTTTATATCCAATCTCTCCTGCAACTATTTTTTTTGTAGTTTTATCTTCAATGCTACAAGCAATTAATTCAAAATCAATATTACCTTTATAGTTTTTTAAATTTAAAAGAGTTTGTTTATACTCTTTTACAATCCAAGAATCACCATGATATTCATTTATTTTATCTATAATCTTTTCAAAGTTTTCATGAACTTTAAACTCATAATCATTTTTTCTTAAAAGTTTTTCAACTTTTTTAGAGATATGAAGATTATCAAAAAACAGTACTGCATAATCAAATTGCATCTCTGGTAAAATAACAAACAGATTATCTTGTTCAAAAGATATACTAACAAAACCTTCATATGCAGCTTTTACATAAAAATCAATTGAAAAATCATCACTATAGTAATAATTTACTTTTTTATTATTGCAAATATAATTTATTGTCAGTTCATCATCTAAGCAACTTTTTGTAATGTAACTAATAATTTTAGATCCTTTAAATTAATTGTTTTTTTACAAATTCTAAGTAGTGCCCTTCTTGGTTTTGTAACTGCTCATGTGAACCAACTTGAACTACTTCTCCATCATTTAATACATAAATAATATCAGCATTTTTAACTGTACTTAATCTGTGTGCAATTGTTATTACTGTTTTATTTTCTAATATAGGTCTTAAAGCTTCAAAAAGCTTACTTTCTGTATGTACATCAAGTGCTGATGTTGATTCATCAAAAATTACAACTTTAGGATTTGCTATTATCATTCTTGCTATTGACAGTCTTTGTCTTTGTCCACCACTTAATCTTACTCCATGTCTTCCTACAATTGTATCAAGGCCTTTTGGCATTTTTTCTATATCTTGTTTTAATTGTGCTATCTCTAATGCTTTATGAATTTTTTCATCAGATATTTTTTCATTGCCCATTGTAATATTAAATCGTAAACTATTATTAAATAAAATAGGCATTTGTAAAACAAGAAATATTGATTCTCTAAGGGATTGTTTATCAATTTCATCAATACTTATTCCATCATATAAAAGTTCTCCTTTTGATTTTGCATAAAAACTTGAAATAACTTGTGCTAAAGTTGTTTTGCCACTTCCACTTGCACCAATTAATGCTACTTTATCTTTTGTTTTTATATTAAGAGATATGTTTTTTAAAGTTTGTTTATCTTTTGTATAACTAAAATATAAATTTTTAAGTTCTATATGAAGTCCATTATTTTCTGGAAGTTTTTTTATTCCGTTTTTTTCTGTTTTTAAATCTAAAATTCTATTTATTCTATTAAGTGCAGTTTTTGCTTGTGCATATGAGTATTGCATTGATAAAATATCTTGAACAGGAGTCATAATAAACCAAATGTATCCAAACATTGCAAACATCATCCCTATACTTAAATCACTATATGCAACCATTACAAGTCCAGATGCTCTTAAAATCTCAAATGCTGCTAAAAAAACAGTAAATGAAAATCTTTCATAAGCAATGCTTTTATAATTAAACTCATTTGAAGTATCTTGTACTTGTTTTGCTTTTTTTATACTTGTATTAAAAAACTCTTTTTCTTTATTGCTAGCTTTGATTTGTCCAAATAACTCTAAAACTTCACCTACATTTTCTTGAAAATTTTCAATTGCATTATTCTCTTCTTTTTTTAGTGTACCAACGCTTTTAGCTATTTTTTTAGAAATAAGCATGATTATTGGTTGAATAATTAATATCATTAGACCTAAAATGGGATGAATAGCAATAAGTACAATTGATACTGCAATTAAAGTTAAAATAGATGCAACAAATTTACTTGCACTTGTTATTATAAAATTATCAAGAGTATTTACATCTGTTACAAGATTTGCTCCAATAGCTCCACTTCCTAGGGTTTCATACTCATTCATTGATACAATTTTTAGATGGTTTAAAAGTTTTTCTCTTATTTTAAATGTTATGAATTTTCCAAGAGCTGTAAAGATTCTTGTGATTATTGCACTAAAAATAAAATGTATAAATCTTAGTAAAATAACAATTATTGTAACAATTGCAATATAATAAAATGCATTCCCACTTCCAAAAAAATCATTTATGTTATTTACAAAAAAGTTTGGTTTATTTAATAATACTTCATCAACTAGCGCAGGAAGCATTAGAGGAATTGGAATACTAATAAGTATTGCAATAACAGTAATTAATTGTCCAAAAATAAGTTGTTTTCTTTTTTGAAGTAAAAGTTGCCAAATATATTTAAAGGTGATTTTGTTTTTTGTCATAATATGTCCATATTTTAATATAGTTATCTTTTACAATAAAAATATTAAATAGAATATTAAAAAAATAGCTAGTTATTAATGTAGTATAAAAGCCTAAGCTTTTATACTAGTTTTGTATATCAAATTTATACTGTTTTACAATATTTACAACATCTATTGATATTTTATTTGTTCCTTTTGCAATATCATTTGTTCTATCTGCAATTGTTGCATTTTCTTGAGTAAATTTATCTAATTGATTAACTGCATCTGCTATTTGCGTCATTCCTATTGTTTGTTCTTTTGCTGCATTTGTAACATCATCAATTAATCTATTTGTATGATTAATTTTTTCTTCTAATTGAATAAATCCTTCAATCATTGATGAGCTAATTTGTTTACCATCATTTGCTTTAATTGTAGCATTTTCAACAATTCTTTTAATCTCAGTTGCAGCTTGGGCACTTCTACTTGCAAGGTTTCTTACTTCTTGAGCAACAACTGCAAAACCTTTCCCTGCTTCTCCTGCTGTTGCTGCTTCTACTGCTGCATTTAAACTTAAAATATTTGTTTGAAATGCTATTTGATCTATTACAGTAATTGCTTGATTTATATCTGTAACTTGTTCATTTATTTCATCCATTGATTGGACAGTTTTTGAAGCTAGACTTTTACCTGTTTGTGCTGAGTTTTTTGTTTCTGAAGAAATTGAAAGCATCTCTTGAGCTTTTTCATTTGTATTTTTTATATTACTTGTTATCTCTTCAATACTTGCAGCTGTTTCTTCTAAACTCGCAGCTTGACTTGTCGCATTTTTGCTAATAACTTCAACATTTTGTGATAATTCATTTGAACTTTTTTCAAGTTTTATACCATCTTGATTATTTTGATTTAACATTTTCGTAATCATGTGGTTTAATTGCATTATTTCATTACCTATCTTTCCACAAGTAGCTGAATCTAGTTTTTTTGTAAAGTCATAATTTGAGTAACTTTCAAGTACAGAACTTAAACTATTAATATTAATACCAACAATATTTTGTAAATTTTCTAACATTGTATTTATTAGTTTTTTTAATTCCATTAAAGATTTAGACTCACTATCTTGAGTTACTCGTTTATCTAATAAACCATCATTTACAGATAATACAATGTCTTTAACATTATCAATAAGTTTTGCATCATCTTCTAATATTTTTTTAGTTTTTTCAATATTTTTATTTACTACATTTGACATCTTTCCTATTTCATCATTTGAAAGAATTTGAAGTTTTTTTGCATTTGTAGTCTCTTTGTTTAAGAATTTAAAGAAATCAAGCAATCCTTCTTCGAATTTTTTTATAGGATTTATAATAACTTTATTTGAGATAAAGATAAATATCAATGAGATAACAATTGCAACAATTAAAGATAATAATATTGTATTAAATATTACACTATCAATCTCCTCTTTTGTTGTTTTTTTCATAACTTCAACTTCATTTTGCACATTATCTACATATGCACCAGTTCCAATAATCCAATCCCAGTCTTTAAATCTTTGAACATAAGAAAATTTTGGTTGATTAGCTTCAACTCCTGGTTTTGGCCAAGAGTATTTTACTAAGCCACCTTCTTTATTTTTATTGGCTACTTTAACAATTTCTTGATAGATTAATACTCCATTTGGGTCTTTAAGATTAGTTAGGTTCTTACCTTCATTTTGAGGTTTCGTAGGATGCATTACAACTACATGATTTGAATCATTAATCCAAAAATATCCATCTTCTCCATAAGTCATACTTGCTACTACTTCTTTTGCAAGTTTTTTAGTCTCATTAATGTCACTATTTTTATTTTTTTCAGCAATCATTTTGACACTATTGTATGCTGCTTCAACAAAATTCTTTAATTCATGTTCTTTTAATTTATATGCCTCTTGTTCGTATTTTGAGATATTTTTCTGGGAAATATCTTGAATAGAGTTTATTGAACTAATAATAATAATTACAGATACTGTAAAAATTGTCAGAATAACTAAAACTAGCAACTTTAATTTTATAGAGGCATTTTTCATTTTCTATTCCTTTTTTCATATCAAAATATTCTATTCTTAAAATATTTTAATATTACTTAATAAAAATAGTGTCTTAAAAATTATAAATATTAATCCATATATAATTTATATAATATTCATTTTTCTAATTTTGCGTATATTTTAAAATATAATAATTATTTTGTTAAAATGTAATTAATTTAATTTAAGGAAACACATGTCTAATAAATTATCTAAAATAATATTTTTTGTTGTTTTTTTTGTGTCATTAATTTCAATTGTTACAATAGAAGTTTTCCATACAACTTATGAGTATGCTCAATATAAACAAAATCTAAAAAAACTAGAAAATGAGTTTATTAGTACAAATGAGCAAAATTTAAAATTTGAAGTTCAAAAGGCTATATCTTTAATTGAATTTAATTATGACAAAAAAGATAAGCTTATAAATAAAAGTGTAAAGCAAAGAATACAAGAAGCTTACTCTTTAGCCAAAAGTTTATACGAAAAATATAAAAATGAAAAAACTAAAGAAGAGATATTAAAAATTATAAAAGATAGTTTAAGAAGCATAAAGTTTTATGATGGCTATGGTTATTATTCAATTTATGATTTTACAGGCAAAACCATAATGCATGGAGCCAATAAAGATTATGAGAATACTTATGCTCTTAAACAGTACAAAGATGAAAACAACAAAGCTATTTTAAATAGTATTATAAGCTTAGCAAAAACAAAAAATGAAGATTATATCAATTGGCGTTTTTTAGATCCAATTAGTAAAATAGAAGATAGGAAAAAAGGCTATTTTAAAGTATTTGAACCTTATAATTTGATTTTTCTAGTAGCTGATTATACTTCAAGAATTGAAAATGAACTTAAAAATGAAGCTTTAGAAAGAGTAAAGAAAATAGAATATAGTAATGGTGGATATATTTTTATTCTTGATATTAAAGGAAATATTTTAGTTAATAAACATAGTAAATATGAAGGGAGTAATTTTTTAAATATAGAAAATTCAAGAGAAAAAGAAGTAGTTGGAAAAATTTTAAATAAGGTAGAAAATAAGAATGAAACATTTATTAAATACTCTTGGATAAACCCAAATACTTTACAATATTCAGATAAATTAACTTATTTAGCAAAGTTTGAAAAATGGGGTTGGATTATTGGCACAGGTATTTATTTAGATAGTATGTATGAAAAATTAGATAATGAAAAACAAAAATTAAAAGATGAAACTTTTTATAGAATACTCTATTCATTATGTGTGTTTTTTGTTATTTTTTGTTTTATTCTTTATATTACAAGAAAAATTACAAAAGAGATGAATGAAAACTTTTTACTTTTTTTGGATTTTTTTAAAAAAGCAAATAGTAGTAATAAAAAAATAGATATTGATAACATAAAGTTTTATGAGTTTAAACAATTAGGAATAAATGCCAATAAAATGATAGATTCAAAAATTAGTAATGAAGAAAAATTAGAAGAAAAAAATAAAGAAGCTCTTATAAATTTATCTTTATTAAATGAGTATAAAAAAGCTGTTGATGCAAGTGCTATTGTTTCAAAAACAAATATAGAAGGAGTTATTACTTTCGCAAATGAAAAGTTTTGTAAGGTTTCTGGATTTACAAAAGATGAGTTAATAGGCGCAAAACATAATTTAGTAAGACATCCAGATACAAAAAAAGAGATATATAAAGAACTTTGGACAACTATACTAAATAAAAGAGTATGGAAAGGCGCTTTAAAAAATAAAACAAAAAAAGGTAAAACATATTATGTAAAATCAACTATTGTTCCAATTTTAGACCTAAATAGTAATATAACAGAGTTTATTGCAATTAGATATGATATTAGCGATTTGATTAATCAAGAAAAAAGAATAAGGTTACAAACTACAGATATACTTACTAATCTTCCAAATAGACAAAAGTTATTAGAAGATTTAAATGCTAAAAAAGGTTTAATTTTAGGTGTATTTAATATCTTAAGATTTAAAGAAGTCAATGAGTATTATGGCTTTGAAGTAGGGGATAAACTACTATTAGGTGTTGCACAAAAACTTCGAAGTTTATTAAAAGACAATAAGCTTTTTCTTTACAAACTTCAAGGAGATGAGTTTGCTATTTTAGTTAATAAAAATATTATCACATTAAAAGAGTTTAAAATCAAATGTGAAAACATTATACATAGTATTAAGCAAATAAAATTTGAAATTGAAGAAAATATTTTAGAAGTTAATCTAGTAGCTGGAATTTCAGCTGAGAAAAACTATTTTATAAATGCAGAAATGGCAAAAAATCATGCAAAAATTGAAAATAAAGATATTATAATTTTTGATGAAAATAGAGAGATAAAAAGTAATTTAATAGAAAATATTAATTGGACGCAAAAATTAAAAAAAGCATTAAATGAAGATAGAATAGTAGTTTTTATTCAAGCTATCATCTCAAATGAAACACAAGAAATTGAAAAGTATGAGTGTTTAGTAAGAATGATTGATGAAGATGGCACAATTATCTCTCCTTTTAAATTTTTAAATATTGCAAAAAAATCTAAACTATACAATGCTTTAACGCAAAAAGTTATCAAAAAAGCTTTTGATTATTTTGCTAATAAAGATATTGAATTTTCAATAAACCTAAGTTTAGAAGATATTTTACATAAGCCAACAATTGATTTTTTGGAAGAAAAACTTAAAGAGAATAGAAATGCTGCACAAAGACTTATTGTTGAAATAGTTGAAGAAGAGGGAATAGAAAACTATCAAGAGATTTGTGATTTTATAGAAAATTTAAAAAGTTATGGGTGTAAAATTGCAATTGATGATTTTGGAACAGGATATTCAAATTTTGAATATTTGATGAAATTAAATGTAGATATTGTAAAAATTGATGGCTCAATGATTAAGTATATAAATCAAGATTTAAATGCAAAAATAGTTACAGAACTTATAGTTACATTTGCTAAGAAGTTAAATATTAAAACTGTGGCTGAGTTTGTTCACTCTAAAGAGATAAATGAAATTGTTACAGATATGGGAATAGACTTTTCCCAAGGATTTTATTTAGGTGTTCCAAAGCTAATAAAGTAGAGCTTAAAGCTCTACTCTATAACCAATACCTGAAACATTTTTGATAATTGACTTATCAATTTTTCTTCTTAAGTCTTTTACAATAGAACGTAAAGCATCTTTAGTCATCTCACCTTCCCAAATGATTTGATTAAATTCTTCATAACTTACAGCTCTATCTTTATTTTTTATTAAAACATCAAAAAACTTAACTTCCTTAGAAGATAAAGAGATTAACTCTTCATTTTTTAATAAAGTTTTATTAAATTTATCATATGTTAGTGTTTCTGATAATTTAATAATATTTGAACTATTTGAATCAATAATTCTAATGCAGTCTTTTAAAGAGTCTAGTAAAGTATTTAAATTAAAAGGATAAATTAAATACTTAATTAAATGCAACCTAACTGCTTCATAAAGCATTTTTTTATCTAGGTTTTCAGTTGTTATTATTACTTGTGCTTTTTTATTTACACTTCTTATCTCTTCTATAAAACTTTTTGGAGAAGTTTTTTCAAAAGAAACATTATAAATAATAATTTCTGGTTTTTCTTCTTTATAAATCTTAATTGCACTTTCAGAACAATTTGTTTGAATAAAATTGTTACAATAAGATTTCAGTTCAGAAACAAAATACTCTTCTTTTTCTTTCTTGTCATTTACATACAAGATTTTAATATGTTTTAATGCATTCATTCTCATTCCTAATAATAAGTCTTAAGTAATCTTAACCTTAAAACATTAAAATATAATTTAACTAAAAAAATGTAATTTTACTGTTTTTATATAAAAATAAATAATAATAAATCCTAGAAGAACTATAATAT
>NZ_JBSRRO010000062.1:0-10386 GCF_055140965.1 Malaciobacter sp. | reverse complement strand
TAGTAAAAAATTATAACTTATCTGAAGTTCAATTCAACTTTTTAAAATTTAAATCAGCTTAAATTACGGGTTGTTTTTTATAATCTGCAAGTGGCTCTAGTATCTAAAGATAAAGAAGTGGAGAATACTATTTATATTCTACTTCTTTTTCTCCTTTGGCTAATTCTCCAATTACATAAGCATCAGTATTTGCTAAAATAGCATCTACATTTGCAGGATTAACAACAAGAACCATACCAACACCCATATTAAATGTTCTATACATCTCCTCAGACTCTACATATTTACTCATAAAATCAAAAATTGGTAAAGTTTTAATTTTATCTTTGTAAACAACTGCTTTTAAATTATCAGGTAAAACTCTTGGAAGATTTTCTGTAATTCCTCCACCTGTAATATGAGCCAAGGCATTTATATTTTCTTTATTTGCTTTAAACTCTTTAACATAAATTCTTGTTGGTTCTAATAATACATCTTTTAATGCTTTTCCATCAAACTCATCGTCTAAAGACATTTCAAGTTTTTCTAATAGAAGTTTTCTAACAAGTGAAAAACCATTTGAATGGATACCAGAACTTGGAAGTGCAAGTAATACATCTCCTGCATTTACTTTTTCAATTCTATTTAACTCTTCTTTTTCTGCAATACCTACACAAAAACCTGCTAAGTCAAAATCACCCTCTTTATACATACCTGGCATTTCAGCAGTTTCACCACCAACTAAAGCGCACTCACTTTGAATACATCCTTGAGCAATTCCTTTTACAACATCTGTTGCTTCTTCAACTTCAAGTTTTGCTGTTGCATAATAATCTAGGAAAAATAGTGGCTCACCAAAGTTACATAACAAATCATTTGTACACATAGCAACTAAATCAATACCTACTGTATCAAACTTTTTTGAATCAATTGCTAGTTTTAATTTTGTTCCAACTCCGTCTGTTCCTGAAAGTAATACTGGATTTTTATAACCAGTTGGTAACTCAAATGCACCTGCAAAAGAACCAATACCTCCTAATACACCTGGTATTAAAGTAGATTTTACATGTGGTTTTATATTCTCAACAAACTGATTTCCTGCGTCTATATCAACACCAGCATCTTTATAACTTACTGTAGACATTATTTCCCTTTTTATGTTTTAAAGTTTAAAGCAATATATACTTGTATCTAATAAAATGTTACCTCTAACACAAATGTCTTTAAAAACTTCTGTAATTTTTTAGCACATACAAATATATCTATGTAATTTAAATTTTTTGTGGTATTATATCGAAAATTTAATAAAACAAAAGGACGGATTTTATGTCATGTTCAATGAATGATAACCAAGCTTTTAATGAGATGATGGTACATGTACCCTTATGCACACATAAAGAGCCAGAAAATATTTTAGTAATCGGAGAAACTAGCCCTGAATTAAAAAAAGAGTTAGAAAAACACCCATTTAATATTGAGTTTGGAGATGAAGCTTTATTAAACTCTAAAGATGAAAAAAATATTGATGTAATAATTTTAACTAATATAAAAATTAGTGAGTTAATTTTGGCAAATATCAATAGAGTATTAAAAGATGATGGTCTTATTACTTTTAAAACTGAAAGTTTTCAAAATGATGAAAATAGACTAAAAGAAGATTTACAACTAGTTGGAACAAAGTTTTGGATTGCAATGCCATTTAAGTTTGGTCATACTACAGCTATTTTAGCTTCAAAAAAATACCATCCAACTGCTGATATTATACTTCAAAGATCTGATATATTAGATGATTTAGATTATTATTCAACTGAAATACATCATGCATCATTTGTTTTTCCAGCAGCAATACACAAAGCTTTAACTACAATAGCTAAAAGATAAACTTCAATAATCTATAATTAAAACTAAAATAAATCATTATTATAGTAAAATCTTACTATGAATAATGATTTGTTTAAAAATGCAATTGCCTTAACAGGCGGAATTTCAACAGGAAAAAGTACAGTTTGTAGCCTATTTAAACTTCATGGTTTTTTAACTATTGACGCAGATAAAATCGCCCATAAGCTTCTTGATAAAAATAGTCACAAAATAGAAGAGATGTTTGGTGCACAATATGTAGAAAATGGAAAAGTTTTAAGAAAAGAGCTTGGCAAAATTATTTTTTCAAATGAAAAGAATAAACTAAAACTTGAAGCTTTACTTCATCCTTTAATTAAAGAAGAGATAATAAAAGAATCAAAAGTATTTGAAGAAGCCAATAAACCCTATTTTATTGATATACCTCTGTTTTTTGAAAAGATGCACTATCCTATTCCTAAATCTTTGGTTATTTATACACCAAAAGATATACAAATACAAAGACTTATGAAAAGAGATAATATTAGCAAAGAAGAAGCTGAACTTAAAATTTCTAATCAAATGGATATTGAAAAGAAAAAAGAGTTAGCAGATTTGATAATTGATAATTCAAAGAATTTAAAGCACCTTCAAAAGGAAGTTGAAAAAATTATTAGGGAGATAATATGACATATACAAAATATAGTGCAAGTGGAAATGACTTTGTAATTTTTCACTCATTTATTAAAAAAGATTATTCAAAAGAAGCAATTACTTTATGCAATAGAACTGAGGGAATTGGGGCAGATGGCTTAATAGTACTAATTCCAAATAGTGATTATGATTTTGAGTGGTTATTTTATAATAGTGACGGAAGTCACGCAGCAATGTGTGGAAATGGGACAAGAGCTTGTGCTCATTATGCTTATATAAACAACTTAGCACCATCTAATATGAAGTTTTTGACAGGTGCTGGAGCTATTGAGTCTATTGTTGAAGATGATGTTGTTCAAACACAACTTACAAAACCTATATTAATTAAAGATGAGTTTATTCAAGATGGATTTACTTGGTATTTAGTTGATACAGGAGTTCCTCATCTTGTAAGCATAGTTGATGATTTAGAAAAATATGATAATAATTTAGCTTCTAAAATGAGATATGAATACAATGCAAATGTAAACTTTGCAAAAATTGAAAATGGCAAAATATATGTAAGAACTTATGAAAGAGGTGTTGAGGGCGAAACATTAGCTTGTGGAACTGGAATGGCAGCTTGTTTTTTAAGAGCTAATAACTTAGGCTTAGTAGAAGATATTGCAAATGTTTATCCAAAAAGTAAAGAAGAGTTAACACTTACAAAAAAAGATGAAATACTATACTTCAAAGGTGCTGTAAAAAAAGTTTTTACAACATCAATTAATTAATAAAATAAGAGGGAAAATATGAAATTTAGCGCACCATTAAAATCAGATTCAATAAAAGTTATGCTTCTTGGAAGTGGAGAGTTAGGGAAAGAAGTAGTAATTGAAGCTCAAAGACTAGGAGTTGAAACAGTTGCAGTTGATAGTTATAATAATGCTCCTGCACAACTTGTTGCAAATAAAGCTTATACAATCAATATGAAAAATAAAAATGAGATTTTAGATGTAATAAGAAGAGAAAAACCAGATTTTATTTTACCAGAGGTTGAAGCTATAAATATAGATGCTTTATTTACAGCTGAAAGTGAAGGTTACCATGTAATACCAAATGCAGATGCTGTTAATAAAACAATGAATAGAAAAAACATAAGAGAGTTTGCAGCAGTTGATTTGGAACTTCCAACATCTAAATATGAGTTTGTATCTACTTTTGAAGCTTTAAAAAGTGCAGCTTTAAACATAGGATTTCCTTGTGTAATTAAACCTGTTATGAGTTCATCTGGACATGGACAAAGTATTGCAAAAAGTGAAGATGATTTAGCTTCATCTTGGGAACTTGCAAAGGAAGCTAGAGGAGATGCTAGTGAACTAATTGTAGAAGAGTTTATTACATTTGATTATGAGATTACACTTTTAACAGCAAGAAATGAGAATCAAACTGTATTTTGTGAACCAATAGGTCATATACAACAAGATGGTGACTATATATTTTCATGGCAACCAATGAATATGAGTGAAACTGCAAAAGAAAAATCAAAAGAGATTGCAAAAAAAATAACTGATGGTTTAGGTGGAAGAGGTATTTTTGGTGTTGAGTTATTTGTAAAAGGTGATGAAGTTTATTTTAGTGAAGTAAGTCCAAGACCTCATGATACTGGTATGGTTACAATGATTACACAATCTCAAAGTGAATTTGCTCTTCATATTAGAGCAGTACTTGGTCTTCCTTTAAACTTTATTGATTATGGAGCAGGTGCAAGTGCTGCTTATAAAGCAAAAAATGATAGCTTTAATCCTACAATAGATATTAAAGATGAAGCTTTTACTAATACATCTTACGTAAGAGTTTTTGGAAAGCCTCAAAGTCATGAGGGAAGAAGAATGGCAGTTGCTTTAACTTTTGATAAAAATAGTAGTGATAAAGCTTTACAACAAGCAAAAGAGTTAATTGAAAACTTCAATGATTAAATCAATTCTCTAAAGGTTCTAAAATAGGAATCTTTAGAGTAAACTCTGCTCCTTTAAAACTATTTTTTTCATATTCAAACTCTTTATTTTTTACAGAAATTTCACCATTCATATGTTTTACCAAAATCTCTTCACACATATAAAGTCCTATTCCTGTACCTAAACTTTTATGTTTTGTAGTAAAATATGGTTCAAAAATCTTTCCTATTACATTTACAGGTATCCCTCCTGCATTATCACATATTTTTAAAATGATATTATTCTCTTTATCTTTATAAATATCAATAAATATATATTTATACTCTAATGAAGACTCTTCTAGTGCATCTCTTGCATTATTTATTAGATTCATAATTACTTGTACAAGTTCATTATCAAAACCATATAAATCTATATCTTCAATATTTTCAATTATATCAATTTCTCTATTTTTTAATTTTGAGCTAACTAAAAAGAGTGCTTTTTTATATGTATTTTTTATATTAAATCTAACTTTTTCTTTATCTGGTTTAAAAAAGTCTCTAAAATCATCAATAGTTTGAGAAAGATGGTTACCAGATTTTACAATCGCATCTAAAACCTCATCCAAAAAGTCATCACTTAAAGTTCCCATTTCTTTATGTATTCTTACACTACTTGCACTAGTAGTTATAACAGATAAAGGTTGTCTCCATTGATGTGCAATATTTTCAAGCATTTCTCCCATTGCAGCCATTTTTGATTGGTGATGAATCATCTCTTCATTATCTTTTAGTTTCTTTTGAGCTTCTTTAATATCTGTAATATCATTTGCTATAATTAAAAGCTGTTTATTCCCATACCTATCACTTATTGGTTTTTTAATAGATTGGAAATATCTTATTTTTCCAGTTAATATATCAGTTGATTCTTCATAAACTACTTTAGTCTCATCTAAATCCATAATCTCTTGTACACTTTGTAAATAGTGTTTTACTTGATCTTCATTTAGATTATAATCTCCATCACTTTTTCCTATCATATCCTCAGTTGTTGTATTATAAAGTCTTGCTATGGCTTGATTTACTAATACAAATTTTCCCTCATAATCTTTTACAATTATTATATTTGGATTTTCATCGATTATTGTATGAAGAAATTTTCTTTGAGCAATAATATCTTCTTCTCTTGTTTTCATTTGTGTAATATCTTCAATAATCGCTAAAACATAAAGTATTTCATTGAATTCGTTCTTTATAGTTGAAACTGTTACATTTCCCCATAAAAGTTCATTATTTTTTGTAATATATCTTTTAGTGATTTTATACATTCCTATTTCATTATCAATAAGTCTATTAAAGTGATCTTCATTTAAATCTAAATAATCAAAGTGAGTTATATCAAGATATGATTTTCCTAAGATTTCATCTTGTGAGTATCCAAGCATATTTAAAAAAGCCAAGTTTGCTTCTATCATCTTTCCTGTTTTATCTGAAATTAAAATTCCCAAAGGTGAAAAATCAAAAATTGCTTTTAATCTCTCTTCTTTTTCTTCAATATATTTTTGAATCTCTCTTTTTTCAGTTATATCTTCTCCTGAACAAATTACTTGAGTAACTTCTCCTTTTTTTTCTACAAAAGAGTTTTTCCAAGAGATAAACTTTCTTTCTCCATCTAATGTTACTATTTCATTTTCTACATATCTATTTATTTGCATATTTTTATTTGCAATCTCTTTTATTACATTACTAATATAAGACTTTAACTCTTGAGGAATAAAACTATCAACCCAATTCATAGATACAATTTTTTCTTGAGATACGCCTAATATTTTGCAGGCTTGTTCATTTGCAAAAATAATATTAGAGTTTTTATCCAATATTAAATATAGACCTTTCGTAATATTTAAATACTCTAAAATATTACTATCAATCTGTTCTTGCATTTAATTTACCTTTTTATATTTGTTATATAATATTATATTTGTTTATTTAGTTAATGTAAAGTTCTAATTATATTTTCTCGTATTTGCATATATGTTAAAAGCTTTTAATTGAGTTGTTTATAAAAATACCTTTTTCTTATTATATGTTATTTAATCTTTATCTTTATATAATACGCGCCTTATTTAATCTAAAGGAATAATTTTGCAATACAATTACAATACTACTAATCTACTATCTAAAAAAATAAATGAAACAACTATAGTAGGTACTTTATATCTAGCGGCGCAAAAAAATATAATGCATGCTCCTATGTATGGCATAGAGCATGATAAAAATGCTCTTAATTTAAATAAAGTCAACCTATGTAAAAATGCCACAAATGGTTGTGTTACTGCTTGTATTTATCATAACGGACTGTTTCAGAATTCTCACTTTAGTAAAAACAAAATAAAACAAGCAAGAATAAAAAGAACATTTAAATTTCTACTTCAAAAAGAACAATTTTTTGAACAATTAATAAAAGAGATTAATGCTTTAAAAAGAAAAGCAAAAAAAGAGAATTTAAAACTACTTATTCAACTTAATAAAACTTCTGATATTTTATGGGAAAAAGAAAATTTTAAATATAAAGATGTAGAGTACAAAAATATCATGGAATATTTTGATGATGTGAAGTTTTTTGATTATACAAAATATAATATATTAAAAAGTAGAAAAAAAACACCTAAAAACTATACTCTTATTTATTCACGGGCAGGACTACACAAAGGAAAATTAGTAGATTCATGGGAAGATTTACAAAACTATTTAAAAAGTAAAATAAATATTGCAATTGTTTGTACAAATGAGATAAAAGAAAAACTTTTAAGTCAAAAAAAACATAATGATTTTTCAATAATAGACGCACAAGAGTTTGAAAAAGGTAATATCTCTCTTGATAACTGTATTGAGGGAACTATCTTAATTCATGAAGCAAAAATAGGAACTAATATAAATAAAAACAGTGCATTTGTTTTAGAAACAACAGAAGATATTCAAAAATATTTATATTAATCAACTAAATCAAATATCAATTTAAAACATGCACCTTTGTATTGAATACTTTCATATACAAAGGTTTCATTTGATACTGTTATTTCTCCATTTAGACTATCTTTTATAATCTTTTTTGACATATAAAGCCCTATTCCTGTACCAGTAGCTTTTTTTGTAGTAAAATATGGTTCAAAAACTTTTTTTATAATACTCTTGTTTATTCCTCCAGCTGTATCTTTTACTAATAAAACAACTTTGCCATTTTGTTTAAAAATATCAATAAATATCAATCTTTTATTATCTACATGTTTAAGTGCATCCCTTGAATTATTTATAATATTTATAAGTACTTGAACTAGTTCATTTTCTGTGCCATGGATTTTTATATTTTCACAATTTTTTATGAAATATATATTATTTATATCAAATTGAGAACTTAATAGTTTTAAAGTTTTTTCTACAACATCTTTCAAATTAAAATTTATTTTGTCTTTATTTGGCTTAAAAAAGTTTCTAAAATCATCAATTGTTTTAGACAAATGCATAACTGAGTTATGAATACTATCCATTCCTCTATAAAAGTTATCATCTTTTAATATACCTAGTTCTTTTTCAAACTTAAGCCCTGTAACTGCTGTTGATATTACAGATAAAGGTTGTCTCCATTGATGGGTAATATTTGCAATCATCTCTCCCATTGCAGCCATTTTTGATTGTTGCGCTAAAATAGTATCTTTTTGTCTATTTTTTTGCGCCTCTTCTAGTATTTTTTCTCTATAATCATAAAAACTTTTTTCTAATAATTTTATTACATAAAATGAAATTGCCAGCATTATTATAGTTAAAATTGCTCCTAATAGAAGAAAAGATTTTATTGTTTTTTTATCTTCATTTGCTAAAGTTTCAAGCCTTGCATCTAACTCTTTTTTTAATGAATCTTTATAAAATGATGCATAAACTGCCCACTTCCAGTCATCAAGACCTTTAACAAAAGTAGTCTTTTGTATATATTTATCTTTATTAATATTTGTACTATTCTCATAAGTTAAAAAGCCTTGTTGTTTTTTACTTTTTGCAATTTTTAATAACTCTTTATATGGCTGATAATCTTCTTTGTTTTTTATATTTATAATATTTTTGTTTATAATATCTTTGTTCTTTGAAGTAAGTACTACTCCATCATAATCAATCACTGAAATTATTTTATCGTCTAAAAATTTGATTTTTGAGATATATTTTAATATATAACTCTTTAGCTCTTTTTCATACTCTTGTGTATATTCACCTGTACCTACAAAGATATTATATGGTTCAAATATTTTATGAAAACCTATTTTTCTTTTTATTTTTTTACTATTTGGTTCTTGCCAATACCATTCATCATAAGTTTCATTTTTTGATTTTAAAGCTTTAATTCCCTCTTGAACTATTAATTTCCCAGTTATATCTTTATGATTCCATAAAGAACGACCTTCTAAGGATTTTAAAATAGGATGAAAGATATTATTTCCTTGCATATCATAAATATAAAAATATCCTCTTCCATCTAAAAACCGCATCTGTTCTAATGCAGCTTTCATCATGTGAATTATCTCTTTTTTGGATTTTTTATTTTTGTATTCATTATAAAGCCCTTGCATAACAGCATGTGCTTCATAAACTTGATATTTAATCAGCTTTTTCAATCTTTCTTCACTATTTTGTTTATGAAACTGTATATACTCATAAACTCTATTTACTTCATTTCTTATTCTTTGTTTTTCTTGATTTATAAATTTTGATTTTATATTTGTTATTTCTTTATGGTAGTGTTTTTCATGTTCTACTAAAAATAGATACATTCCAATAATTGCAATTGCAAATATTAAAAAAAGAGGAAAGAATCTTATGATTCTTATAATATATTTTTCTTTTTTTGATAGCATAACTTTTCTTTTTTTTTAATTCTATCATACATTTTTATATTTATAGAAAACTTTAAGTATATAATTAAATTAGAAAAGTGTAGTTTTGTATTGTGTAGTTATAAAAGAGTAAGATTTAAACTTACTCTTTTAATAAAATATTATAATTTATCTTCGTTTTTAGCAAGATAATCAGACCTTCTTTGTCTGCTTTCATACCCTCATCACCTTTATTCCATCCTGCTGGACAAACTTCACCATTTTCATTTGTAAAAATCATAGTATCTACCATTCTGATCATTTCATCAATATTTCTACCTAATGGTAAGTCATTAATAACTGCATGTCTAATAGTTCCATCTGCATCTAGTAAGAATGAACCTCTTAAAGCTACTGATTCATCAAATAATACATCAAAATCTCTTGAGATTTGTTTTGTAATATCAGCAACTAGTGGGAATTTAACTCTTCCGATACCACCTTTTTCTACTGGAGTTTCTCTCCAAGCAAAGTGTGAGAATTGAGAATCAATAGATACACCAATTACATTTACACCTCTTTGTCTAAACTCATCTGCTCTTTTAGAAAATGCAATAATTTCTGATGGGCATACAAATGTAAAGTCTAGTGGATAAAAGAATACAACTGCACCTTTTTCTCCGATATTTTCATATAAATTAAAATCTTCAACAATTTGTCCATCAGCTAAAACTGCTGCTGCTGTAAAATCTTTTGCTTTGTTTGTTACTAACATGTTTTTCCTTTTTTATTAATAGTTTTTTGTTTTGTTGGTGAAATTATATACAAATCAATTTAATCTATAATTGACAAATTTTGTTAATAAAAAAATTTAAGAAAATATTTATTTATTTATAATCTTTTTCTTAAGAAAATTTTTATCCTTTAAAGTATATAATCTCATCATAATTATACAATATAAAACAAAGTAAGGAATAAAATATGTTAGATTTAGCGATAATAGGTGGAGGACCAGCAGGATTAACAGCTGGATTGTACGCCACAAGAGGTGGATTAAAAGATGTAGTAATGTTTGAGATGGGAATGCCAGGAGGACAAATCACAGGAAGTTCAGAAATAGAGAACTATCCAGGA
>NZ_JBSRRO010000061.1:0-9742 GCF_055140965.1 Malaciobacter sp. | reverse complement strand
TTAATAAAACTTCATAATAAGTTCTATCATTGATCTAAAAAAATGTGATCATCTTACTTATCTCTTTACTTGTAATTATACAAAATTTATTAGTAGGAGTATAAAATGACTACTACAAAAAAAATCTTAGTTTCAATTGCTATTTTAGGTTCAACAACACTTTTTGCAAATAGTGGTGAATCTTTATATAAAGCTTGTGCCTCTTGCCATGGAGCAAATGGAGAAAAAGCTGCACTTGGGAAAAGTGAAGTTATTAAAGGTTGGGACTCTAAAAAGGTTCAAAATGCATTGCATGGCTATAAAAATGGAACATATGGCAAAGTGATGAAAGGTGTAATGAAAGGTCAAGTTGCAAGACTTAGCGATGATGATATAAAAGCTTTAGGTGATTATATTGCTACATTTAAATAAGTAGAGTTTTAAACTCTACTTTTAAGGAAAAATTGTGAAAAAGCTAATTATTTTAATTGTTTTATTTACTAGTTTATTATTTGCAAATAAAACTCAAAATTTATATGATTTTATTGATGTTGATTATAGCGAACCAATATATAAATATATAACTGTTAAAGAGCCAATACAAGAGTGCTATGAACAAGAATATCAACAAAGAGTTGATATTAATTCTAGCTATGATAATAACTCAATAGGTTTAGATACTATAATAGGTGCAACTGCTGGTGTTGTTATTGGAAATCAAATAGGTAAAGGAAATGGCAATACAGCTGCTAAAATTGTGGGTGGTTTGCTTGGTGGAAAAATAGCAAATGAAATAAGAGGTTCAAACTCTGATGATTACTATTATGAAACAAAAACAAGAACAAAATGTGTTACAAAATATATAAATGCTACTAGAAAAAAGATTATTCAAGGGTATAAAAATCACTTTACATATGATGGAGTTAAATATGTAAAAGTTACAAAAAAACCTCAAGAAAAAATAAAAGTCACTAAAACTATAAGTTATTAAAACACTTGAGTTTTCTCAAGTGTTTATGTCAAAAGTCTCATAACAGATTGTTGCGTTATATTAAATTGAGATTGAGTGTAAGCTCCAACTTGTGATAATACATTTTGTTTATCAAAAGTTGCAATCTCTTGTGCCATATTTGCACCACTTAATTCAGATTGTGCAGCTCTTGTTTGAATCTCTTGAGATATTGTATTTCTACCTGTACTTGCTAACTCATTTTGTGTTGAACCAAGTTCTGCTCTATAGTTATTTAATACACCAATTGCATCATCAACTTTTGATAGATAATCACTTGCATCTTCTGCTGTAAAACTATCAGGTGAATTAGTTACTAAATCATTTAATCCAACTCCTAAAGTATTTGATTGAATTGATGTAGAGTTTGATGTATCAGACTCTTGTGTACCTACTTGAAAGCTTTGTGAACTTGATGGTGCTTGACTTGATTGAGATGCTTGAAGTAGTGTTTGATCATTATACTTTGTTGCACTAGCTATTGCATCAAAACCTTTAAGTGCATTTTGTATATCTTTAAAAATTGCCTCTCTTGCATCTTGAGAAGTTGTATCTGTTGAAGCTTGTAGTAGTTTCTCTTTTACATTATCTAATATATTTGATTGCTCTTTTATAGCAGAATCTGCTATTTGAGTAGAAGCAATAGCACTATTTGTATTTTGCAATGCTTGTGCATATCCATTTGCTTGAGTTCTTAAATTGTCTGCAATAGAGAGTGCAGAAGCGTTATTTGAGGCTTTATTTAGTTCTAGACCAGTTGCTATTTTTTCTAATGTTTTATTTTGGTCTATATAGGGGCTTTGATACTGTGAAATATTATTGTTAATTTCCATAACAAACTCCTTTTTGCATATATACAAATTGTATAGCAAAAAGGATTAAAGTAAATTTAAGTTATTTATGTAGTTTCTGTTGTTTCTTGACGATATTTTTTTAATAGATTAACAAATTTTTTATTATCATTTAAACTATCAAACTCTTCTTCGTTTTCTATTTCTTCAATATATTGTTCATTTAGTTTAAGTGCTTTTTCTAAGTCATTTATTGAAAAGTCATTGTATCCTAAAACTGCATGAGCTTTTGCTCTTTGATAAAATGCATTTGGATAATCATCATCAATTTTCAATGCTTGATTTGCAAGATGCAATGCCCAGTTTGCTTCACTTAATTCAAGGGCTGCTTCTGCTTTATATGTTAATGCTTCTGGATCATTTGGTCTTAGATTTAAAACATCATCATAAATTTCAATTTTACCACTTGGTGTTGTTTCTTGAGCTGCTCTTATCCATAATGATTGAATAATATTTGTTTTTTCAATCTCTCTTTGATTTTCTAGAACTTGTTTTGAACGCTTATCTAAATCTTTCTCAATTAAGCTCATTCTTGTTTCATAATCATCAATTACTTTAGATACTTTTTCATCTACTATATTTCTAATTTTTTGGTTTATATCTCTTATTGAATTAAGTCCAATAACTACTAAAAGTGATGTAGCAGCAGCAATAATATAAAAAATATTATTGATAGTTGAAGTAGCATAACTTATGGCATTTGAAGATATTTCTACTTCTTTTTCAGCTAATCTTTTATAAAGCTCTACTTTTAGTTTTTTATTCTCTTCTCTTAGTTTTCTTAAATCATTTAGAATATAATTTTCTACAAAGGGTGTATATAGAGGTTTTTCTAATTTATCTAATCTTTGTTTAACTTCTTTTTTCTCTTCTTGTGTCAACTCTTTAGCACTTAGAGTTGACAACAAGATAATTGGCACTAAAAGTAGTAGCAATCTTATCATTTAATCTCCTATTAACAAATACAATTATTCTCTTTTGTTAATAACTTTTCATATAATGTCTCCAATGCAATATCAGAGATATTTTGAGATACTCCTATGTGAAATGAAATTTTAGAAGGACTCATATCAAACATCTCAAAAGCGATATTATTCTCTTTTAAAGCAGTGATTGCATCTACAATAGTAAATGAGTCTTCTTTTAATCCAATTCCAACAAGAGTAATAACAGATAAAGAGTAAGTTACAATAATATTGTCTGGCTTTAATCTTTTATCTATTTCTCTTCTTAAGTTATTAATATTTCCTTTTAAATCCTCTTGTTCTACTAATATAGCTAAATCATCCTTATCTGTTGGATAATGATAAGTATTTATATGAAATTCTCCAAAAATTTTCAATAATTCAGCAGTAAATCCAATCTCTTCTCCAAGCATATCTTTTTGAATATGAATAGATGCCATATTATCAAGTTTTGCAACTCCAACTAATTTTTCCATAGGAACTCTTTCACTTAAGATTAAAGTTCCTTTGTTTGTTGGATTATTAGTATTTCTTACTCTAATTGGAATTTTACTTTTTTTACAATTTAACATTGCATTAAAGTGAAATACATTAAAACCTTTTGAACTAAGTAGTCTTAACTCTTTAAATGTTAATCTTGGAATTACTTTTGCATCTGGAATAACTCTTGGGTCAACTTCATATACACCATTTGTATCTGTCCAGTTTTCATACATACTTGCATCTAATGCATAAGCTAATTCACCACCAGTTAAGTCTGAACCACCTCTACTCATAACTGCAATTTCATTTTTTTCTGTCACTCCATAAAATCCTGGAACTACAACTTTTTCATTATCTTTTAGAACAAAATGTTTTTTAACATTGTCATATGTTTTTGCTTGAACTTTTCCATCTGTATATGTATCATCTAAAATAAATCCAAACTCTTCTGGTAGCATTAACTTTACATTAAGACCTGATTTTTTCATAAAATCAGAGATTATTTTTGCATTATAGTGTTCACCTCTTGATAAAAAGAATGCTATTTTTTTGTCATCTTTAAAATCACAATTATTTAACTCATTTTCAAGAGAGTCTAAAATTTTCTTTTTTGCAATACCTAAATCATCACAAAGTTTTGTATATTTTTTGATTATTGCATTAAAACTGTCATCTTTAGAAATCTCAATTTTTTGTTCTAAAAAATGATTTCCCTCTGTTGCTAAGTTTAAAAGATGATCTGTTATTTTCTCATCAAAATCATCATCTCTACCTGGTGCAGAAACTACAATAACTTGTCTTTTTTCATCTCTTTTTACAATATCGACTATTTTTTTTATTTGTGTGGAATTTTTAACTGAACTACCACCAAATTTACATACTTTCATTTTTTTCCCTTAGTGTAATTTTTTATTTTATTTGTTCTAGATACATTTTACATTTTATTTCTCAATAAGCTTAATAGTTGTCATTTGAATTAAATCTTTAAAATTCATTTTGTGACTTCCTTTTATCAAAAAAAGAGGTTTCCATAATGGAAAATAGTCTTTTTTTTAACTTAATACTTCTTCTTTTGAAAAAAGGTTTTCAAAAATTATAAAATTTTTTTAACTTTTTTCGTTTATTGAGCATATATCTATATGTTTTATTAAATCTATTTTTATACTATTTATAATCTTCTCACTTATACAAAATAGATAAAATCAATAGCTCTTATCATATTTAAAGTACTATCTCTTTTTTATCTTTATTGTTAAAAATTAAAATAAGTTTTTTTTCATTTTTGAGTATTTTTGAAATTTGAGTTATTCTTATTTTTTGATTTTTTTTAAAATAAGATTTTATTACTTCTTTTATAGTTTCAAAGTTTTGATTTTTATCAAATTCAAGAATAAGCGATTTATCACTTAAAATAATTTTTTGGTTTGAGGGAACAAAAGATTTTTCAATTAAAAAATTGAAAAAATCTTTTTTTTGTTCTTTTGTTGTTTGATTTAAATAGTTTTCAATATAAAGAAAATACATTATTAATCCTCTAAAGGAAAAACTCCATTTTCATCATGATTTTCAGTTCCTTTAATTGGAGGGTTGAATACACAAATTAATCTCATGTCTTCACTTCCACCATATAAGTTATGATCATCATGTTCATTTAGTGCATACATTACACCATCATAAATTTCATGAGTTTCACCTGTTTTTAAATCTTCAATTTTTCCATTTCCAGCTACACAATAAACAGCTTCTAAATGGTTTTGGTAGTGAATATGCGTTTTTGTATTTGCTTTAATGATTGTTTCATGGAAAGAAAATCCCATATTATCATCTTTTAAAAGCATTCTTCTACTTGTCCACTGACCCTCTTTAGCATGAACTTCTTTTTCAGTTCCTATAATATCTTTGTTTATATCTCTAATAATCATATATTAAAATTCCTCCGTTAATTTTTCTTTTTTGTCTGCAATTAATTTCCCAATTGCAGTATCAAGACGATTAAGACCTTCTACTAATGTTTCTTCATCAATGATTAATGGTGGTAAAAATTTTACTACTTGATCTTCACTACCACAAGTTTCAACAATTAGATTCTCTTCAAATGCATATTTTGAAATCTCACCAGCAACAGAGTTGTCACCTTTAATTTCAAATCCATAAGCTAATCCTCTACCTCTAATTTCTACTTCAAAAGTATCTTTGTATTTTTCAGCAATTTTTTCTAAAGTACTTTTTAATAGTTTTTCTTTATATCTAACTGCATTTGATAAATCATCATTTTGCCAATAATGCTCAATTGCAACTTTTGCTGCAACGAAAGCTAAGTTATTTCCTCTAAATGTACCTGTATGTTCACCTGGTTTCCATTGGTCTAAATCTGGTTTTAGTAATACAATTGCCATTGGTAAACCACCACCAATTGATTTTGATACAGTTACAATATCTGGATTTATTCCTGCAAATTCAAATGAGAAAAACTCACCAGTTCTTCCATTACCAACTTGAATATCATCAATAATTAGTAAAATATCATACTCTCTACAAATAGACTCTAGCTCTTGTAACCACTCTTTAGAAGCTACATTAATTCCACCTTCACCTTGAATAGTCTCAATTATTACAGCTGCTGGAATATCAAGTCCACTACTACTATCTTCTAAAAATTTTCTAAAAATTGCCATAGTATTCATATCACCAAAATAACCATCAAAAGGCATAAATGATACATTTGATCTACTAATATAACTTTCATCTCTATAATCATCATTTCCTGTTACTGATGATGAACCTTGAGTAAGCCCATGAAAACCATTTGTAAAAGAGACTACATTACTTCTTCCTTTTACTAATCTTGCAAGTTTTAGTGCAGTTTCAACTGCATTTGTTCCTGTAGGTCCTGTAAATTGGATTTTATAATCTAAGTTTCTTGGAACTAATATTGTGTCATTGAATGTTTGTAAAAACTCTTTTTTAGCGCTTGTTGCCATGTCTAAACCATGAACAACACCATCTTTTTGAATATATTCAATTAATGCTTTACTAATTAATTCGTTATTATGTCCATAATTTAAAGTTCCAGCACCAGCAAAGAAATCAATATAGTCTTCACCTTGTTCGTTTGTTAAAATAGCTCCCTTTGATGTTTCAAATATTGTTGGGAAACTCCTAATATAACCTCTAACTTCTGACTCTAAATTTTCAAATATTCTCATTATTTTTTTCCTTTATTAAATGGGCCTATTTTAAATAGTACCTCTTTTTCATGACCTTCACTGAAATCTTCATTATCAAATAATACTGAAGTTTCAATATTTGCATCTAAGTTTTTCGCAAATTTTTCAAAAAATCTTTTTGATGACTCGTTATCTGGTGATATAGTTGTATGAATATACTCAACATCTTTACAAAAATCTCTGTTAAGTATCTCTTGAAGTAATCTTTTAGCAACAGATTTACCTCTTGCTCTTTCATCAACTGCAACTTGCCAAATAAAAAGTACGTTTTTTTCATTTGGTGCTAAATAACCAGATATAAATCCTATAGCATCATCATTATCTAATGTTGCAACACTACAAGTATCTTTAAAGTATGTACTTTGTAGTAGATATAAGTATTCAGAATTTACATCTAGCGGTTTACATCTCTTAATTAAATTAAAGATATTCTTTCCGTCACTTTTTACCGGTTCTCTTAATTTAATTTCGGTTTCCATTATTTATCCTTTTACATGTTGAATGTAAAATAAAAACAAAATAAATGTTAATTATTTACATCTTGAGTGTAAATTTAGCATAATAAACTTATAGAAATATTAATTCAAAATGTTAAATTTAAACAATTCTTTAAGAAAATTAGTTTTAAAACAGTAATTTTTCTTTAAGTACATCTTGCTATAATTTCTTAGCATAAAATTATAGCATAATAATAAACAAGGATTACAAATGAGTAACTTTATAATGCCAGAAAATATAAATAATTATGAAGCTAAGGAAAGAAAAGTAGGTTATGAACTTGAGTTTTCAAATATAAATATGACTGAAATACTATCTTTACTAAAAGAAACATATTCATTAAGAGAAAGAAAAATAAACAGCTTTTTTTATAAGTTAGAATCAGAGTATGGTGATTTTGTTTTAGAACTTGATTTTGAACTTTTAACAAAACAGAAGATAAAAACAAATGCAATAGATTTTTTTGAAAAAGTGGGAATTCAAATAGATGAAAAAAGACTTGATGAAGTTGAAAATATTTTAGGAACAATATCTAAAGATTTAGTTCCTTATGAAATAAGTACTCCCCCAATACCTTTGAGTAAAATGCAATTAGTTGATGATTTAAGTGCAAAACTAACAAATGCAGGTGCCCATGGAACTAAAAAAAGAGTTTACAATGCTTTTGGTTTACACATAAATGTAGAATTGGTTTCTTTAAAAGCAAACTCAATATTAAGTTATCTAAGAGCATATGTTATATTACAAGACTTTTTAAATAAAGACGCAAAAGTTGATATTGCAAGAAAGGTTACTCCTTATATAGATAATTTTCCAAAAGAGTATATTTTAAAGATTTTAAATAGTAAATATGAACCAAATATGAATGATTTAATTGATGATTATTTATACTTTAATCCAACAAGAAATAGATCTTTAGATATGTTACCAGTTTTTGCATATATTGATGAAAAAAGAGTTAGAGAAAAACTACCAAAAGAAAAAATTAAACCAAGACCTGCATTTCACTATCGTTTATCAAACTCACTTGTTGATGAGAATGATTGGAAAATATCAGATGAATGGAATAGATGGTTATTGGTAGAAAGCCTTGCAAATAATGAAAAAAATCTAAAACTACTAAGCAATGAATATATTGAGTATTTAAATAAACCAATAAATTTAAATAGATGGGTTGAAAGAGTAGAAAAATGGCTAAAAAACCATTAATTGGTATATGCTTACCTAATAAAGGCAACTTTTTTGCAGAGTTGTTTATTAGATTTAATCTATATTTATCAGGAGCTAAAAGCGTAAGTTTAAGAGCTAATAATCATATATCAAAAGATAAAATTGATGGTATGATATTAAGTGGAGGAAGTGATATAAACCCTGTTTTATATGGTGGAAGAAAAGATGCACATAATACAAAACTAGATAAAAAAAGAGATGCTTTTGAGCTTGATATGATTTCATATGCTGTAAAAAGAAAAATACCAATTTTTGGAATATGTCGTGGAGCCCAACTTTTGAACATATTTTTTGAGGGAGATTTATATCCAACTATATTAGATTTTGATGAATATATTATCCATCAAAACTCTATATTCCCTATAAAAGATGTATATGTAAAAAAGAAGACTAAACTTTTTGATATTTTAAAAAAAGATAAAATCAAAGCAAATAGTATTCATAATCAAGCAATAAACAAAGTAGGGGAGTCTTTGAAAGTTACTGCTGAACATGAGGGCTTAATTCAAGCAATAGAAAAAAGAAATTATCCCTTTATGCTTGCTGTGCAATGGCATCCTGAATACCTTTTTTATATAAAAGAACATAGAGAACTTTTTAATGATTTTGTTAAAGCATGTAATGAAAAGAAAAATTAAAAGTTTTGTGTGAATTTTATAGTAAAGGTTACTCTCCATTTAAAACAGAAAGAACTGTTGATCTGCTAGTTTTTAGTTCTTTTGTTATTTTAGTAATATTAATATCTCCATTTTGTGTGTAATACTCTTCATCATCTAACATTTTTAGTATCATGTCTTTTTTTTCTAATATCTCTTTAGATGTTTGTTTTGTTTTAAAGGTAAACTCTTCTTCACTCATATAAAGAAGAGCCTCTAAATCTCTTTTTATAGTAGCAATAGTAACTTTTAGCTCTTTTGCTAACTCTTTTGGGTTATCAATTCCTCTATTTAATAGTTCACGTAAAGCTATTCTTCTAGTTTTAATTTTACGTCTACGATGATATGAAATTTTCACTATTTTTTCTTTATGACTTCTTGTTTATATAAATTTTGAAGATAATTCATTTAAAATTTTAGTTGACTCTAAAGAATCACCATTATATTTTATAAGTTTAATACCCTCACTTGTAAATGATCTTGCAGTATTTTTGCAAGCTTTTTCTACTACTATATAATCACACTCTTTTAAAACTCTTCCCATTTTATTGTGTTGTTCAATGTGCTCAGCATCATCATGTGAATGATCACAAGCATGATCTGCTTCTGGATTAGCATGGTCTATATCATTTCTTGGGTTTTGTTTTATTTCATCTAATTTAAATGATTTAAACATTCCTGAACCAGTCATTGTATATACAGCAAACTTTGGAGTATGACCTGCATTTGGGAAAAAGTTTAAATTTGATCTGGTTACACTAAATAGGACATACAAAAGTAGTATGTTAAAATTAGTGAAAGTGGAGAGAAGAGATGAGAAAAAGTCATTACACAAAAGAGTTTA
>NZ_JBSRRO010000060.1:0-10748 GCF_055140965.1 Malaciobacter sp. | reverse complement strand
AGGGAAGCTGGGTTGTTAGACATTTCTAGCAAATAGGTGTTACTAAGTGGTGCACTTTTGCACTGCATTCTGGTGCATTTTTGGATTGCACTTGACATTATTTCTCATAATAAGATTTGCAATAATATTAAGAATAGTTTGAGTCTTTCCTGTTCCAGGGGGACCTTCTATCACACTTATTTGATTTAACAAAGCTTTTTGAACAGCCTTTTCTTGACTTAGATTAAAACCAAAAGGAAATATTACGCTTTCTTTGTTTTCATTAGTATCTATTTCTGAAGCATTTAGATATTTAGATAAAACACTTTTTTCACTAATAAATGTCATTTTATCATAGCTATTAAATAAAAAATCATTTTCTTCATCAACACTCTTTGATAGTTCCTTTAAGTACTCTAAAATATTTTTTGAGTTTTTATTTGTCAAGCAATTTTTTTCAAAAGTTAAACGAGAAGATTTATAAGTATTTTTTCTTCCATTTTGATAAAAAATCCTAAAATATAGTTTGAAACTTTGAATTTTAATTATATTTGAAAGGAGTTTCCCATCTAAATGCAATATATAGTCAGATGGGTCCAATTCTTCTAACAATTCAAGTTGTACTACTCTGTGTTTTTTATATTTATAAACTGTATCATTAGTTATAAATTTAATATTTACATGATCACTTTGAAAATTTAGTTGTTCTATATCTTCTGTTTTATCTTTATTATCTATAACTATTAAATATCTGTTTTTATCCATTATTTCTCAATATATCATTCATCATTTTATTTACATACTCCTATTTAAATATAACTTAGGCTTGCTCATCTGGTGGAGTTAAAACACTTGGCTTGTGTTTTTTAAGCCAAAGTGATTTGGGGCATTGGATGCCTTTTGTGTAGAGGGGCTTGGAGAGGTTCATATTAAAATAATTTATCATAAGAATTTTGTAAATTAAAAAAGTTTCTTAATATAATATTTCTTACTTCATCTAATGATAAATTCCACAATACACTTAAATAATAATAAACATTTAAATTTTTATAAGGTATATCATTAATAAAAGGTGCATCAGTTTCAACTAATATTTTATTTTTTGGGAGTTTTGAAATAATATTTTGTCCTTTTTTACTTTTACACATATTACTATTTATCGAAAAATAATATCCACTATCTAAGATTTTATTTAGTGTACCAATTTTTCCACTATACCAATGAAAAATAGCTTTTTTAATATCATATTGAATTAGCATATTAAGAACTTCATCTTCTGCTTGAGTACTATGTAAATTCAGAATTTTATTTTGATTTCTTACATTTTCTAAAATAAATTCAAAGACTTCAATCTGTTCTTCTTTTGATTTGCTAGCTCTTTTAGAAAAATCTAAACCAACTTCTCCAATAAATTTTGTTTTATCAATATTTCTCAAAAAAAGTTTTTTTTCTTTTTTTAAATCATAATCACTTTCTAAACAATGAAAACCTAAAGATGGATATATATATTTAAGTTGTTTAACATACTCAAAAGTTTCATTAAATTGTGAAGGTAAAGTTGTCACATAAATTGTATGTGTTCTTGTTTTTTCACATTCTAATGCAATGTCTCCTGCATTCTTAAAAAAATTTATATGACAATGTGTGTCTATTAAACTAATTGACAACTAAACAATCCTTTTATTTCATCATCTGCTTTATCATTAATATACTGTTTTATTTCTGCATAGCCTCTTAAAAGCATATCTGTAACTTCTTCAATATCATCAATTTTTGCCATTAATTTTATTTCTCTTTTTATTTCAGCTCTCGTCAAATTTTTATTTAAGAAATATGCTAATGCTAATAAATCTAATCTTTTTTCATGAGAATAAATGTTTATATCTTGACTCATTAATCTATGACCATAATCTGTACATCTATCTAAACTATTATTAAACTTATGAATTGATGCCCTTCTAATTGTACATGGAATACAGTATCCACAATTCAAACTATTTCTGTTATACCAATTTACAGTATGTCCTCCACCATGAGAACAAGATAAAGTTTTAGTAGCTAGTCTTGAAATTAAATCTGTATTTCTATTTTCAACTAACATTTCACCTTTTGTTTTTAATAAATACGGGTTGTTTATTTGAATATTTTGCCCTAATAATATTAATGACTCTTCAAATTTTTTAATAAAATATGGATGCATTGTTTTTGTACTATTAGAACAAGTTCGGGAAGGAGTTAAAGGTAAATTAATACTAATTACACCATTTTCAGGAGTAACTATTTCATTAATATTTAAATTAATTGCATGAAATAATGCTATACCATGAAATAATATAGAACGACCTCTTGTTGTACCTTCATGTTCAATGTCATCTTCTGTATAAACATGAAAAGAGGATTGCCTTATATTTTTTGTTGGATACTCATTTCTTATTTCATTTAATAATTCACTATGTAAAGTTGATGGTGCACCATGTCCATCTACATGAGAAATCAATAAAATATTATCTGTTTCATCAATTAAGTTTATTGCTCCTGCAAGAGAATCCAATCCACCCGAAAATAAACATATTTTTTCTACATTTATATTTAGAGATAAAGTCTCTTCTCTTTCAAAATATGAAATATCTTCTAATTCCCTAAAATTAAATATCCAATTATCACTAGTTAAAAAATCAATTGCTTCTTTTAAAATATCTTTTGCACTATTCCATACAAAAACATTACTAACAGGTATTTCAACCTCAATATCCCTACTCCAATTGTCAAAAGTATCAGTTCGTTGAATAACTTTATCAATCGCATAAATAATAGATGTAAAATATAGTACATCTAAACTTGAATTTGTAGGATTAGAAATAATACTATCGAAACAATCATATGGATTAATAATTAAATCACTCTCATATTCATTGTTAATATTAAGTCTAAGTGTTAATAAACAATCTTTTCTATCTAACTCTTCAATAGTAACTTTAAACATATCATTCTTCCTCTAATACTTCTAAAATATCTTTTAAGATTCCTTGAACAAAATCTGATCCCTCTTGACTACTAAAATCTATCCCTTCAATATTTCTATTACATTGTATTCCAGAAATTTTAGTACTTATTGTTTCTTTAACTATTTCTAGTATTTCTTCTGCATCAGATTGACTAGTTTTTAAAGTTCTATCTTCAAAAAATATTCTACAAAACAATTCATAAATATAATTCTCATAAAAACCACAAACTAATTCTTTTGCTTTTTCTGTTTGAATTACATTTGACAAAATATTCTCAAGTTCTTCTTCATTAGTTATTTCATTAAATAAATTTTCCATAACTGTCTCAATAGCCTTTGATGCACAAGCACTATCAGAATCAATTGCAGGTGTCAAAAAGAAATCTATAAATAATTCTTTAATTTCATCTATAGTTTTACCTTTAATATTGATACCTCTAGATTCAACAGCCTGTTGTAAACCATTTTTAGATATGTCACTGAAAAATGAACCTAATCCTTGAACTGTATTTCTAGCTGTTGATGATTTAAAAGATAAACTACTACCTCCCCCTGTAGGTATACTTCTTGGTTTATTATAAGATGAAAAGTTTTCGGCACCACCAATTGCCTTTACAAATTTACTTACAACCTTTGTATTTTTTTCAGGTTTTTCAATTAACTTTCCCATTTGCCTTTTTAAAGTATCCCAAGGACTTCCTTTTCCTTCTGGTGGTTCATAACCTTTTGATGTTCCCATTTTAATTCCCTTTCTCTAAATATTTAATAGCTGCATTTTTCAATAAGCCTTTTTCCTTTTTACTATAATTAACTATTATTTCATCTACTTTATCACTTAAAGACACTTCTTTCTGTTTAATATTGTTTAGTCTATCAATCAAATAAATTAATTTCTTAACTTTTTGATAAGGAAGGGCTATTACAATATTTAAATACCTATCATGAAAATCAATATTATCAATTTGAATAGTTAGTTGATGTAAACTACTGAGAAGTTCTTTAAGACTTGGAGTTATATTTATTTCATTCTCATATAAACTGAAGATTTCTGATAATTCATCATAACTAAGACTTTTTGCGCTCTCTAAGCTTACTCTTACTTCTGTTTCTTGAGTTGACTTTAATCCCTTATAAATTTTTTGAAGAATTGGACTAACCATATGAACATCAGACAAAGTAGATTCTGTTTTATCTCTAAATAACCAAAAATAATTTCTTAAATCAGTATCAGAAAGTTTAGGTTCTATTTTTATCCAACTAACCATTTGTGGCGTTTGCCACTCTTGAAAGGAATCATTAAAAGGATTCTCTTCTCCATTACAAAAGACTTTTTCTAATATATTTATTTCAGGAAAAAAACCATTATTTTTTGATTGAAATTCATTTAATTTTTTAAACAATTTAGTATCAAAATATTCAAGAAGCATTAATTTTATTAAAATAAAAATATCAATATCCAATTTTGCAACACTTGCCAACTTTGTTCTTAAAATAAAAGTATTCAAAAATCTTTTTGTTTGTCTTGGATTACCTTTTAAAATTGTAGTAATCATTTGACTCATACTATGAGATAGATTTAAAAGACTACTTAAAGAAGGTTTGTCATCAAAATTAATTTTTTCTTTTATATGTCCATAAGAATATGCAGAATAAAAATCAGATTGTTTAAAGCTTTGATAATCATCATATACTATTTTAAAATCATCTTCTTTCAACTGTGTTTTACAAAATAAAAGATTATTATAAGTTTCAATTTCAGATAATGAAAGTTTTGGTAATCTATAAGGGATTTGAATTAACTTCTCAATATAATCTGTAACTATTTGTTTAGAATCTTGTAAATAATCTGAATCACTATTTAAAGTATGTAATTTCAGATGCATTGAAATAGAATGTTTTATTATTCTCTCATCAGCACCAATTACAAAAGCTGTATTAGGTACAGATAAGAACAGCTTTATAGCTTCTAATGTTTCAATAACACGTTCAGGCATACACCTATCTAAATCATCAATAAATATAACCACACTCTCATAATCAGTTAAATTGATTAATTCTTCAAAATCTTTTCTAAAAGTTTTTATTGTATTTTTAGATGTGTTTTTTTGTTCATCTTTTATATATTCATTAAGTTTAGATAAATCTGCAGTTTCTAATTCATCAATTTTTTCTTTGTTCAACATACTAAAACCTGCTTCAATTACACTACCTACTCCACCTGTAGCAATAATATCTACAACATTTTTACCATATTTTTTAATACCATCTTTTGCTAGTTTCATATAATCAACTCTTGATATTAAACTCAATATTTTCTTTTTTGCTGTTTCACCTAAAGTTTCATTCCTTGACAGTTCTAATAAAATATTTTCAAGAAGTGAAATTTTCGCGTCCTCGTAGCTTTCAAAAAGCCAACTATTAAAATAAATTGTTAATACTTTTTCATCATCTTCTAATTTTTGCTCAAGTATTTTCATAATACTAGATTTTCCACTTCCCCAATCTCCAAATACACCTATTGTTAGAGGTAGTAAATTAGGACTTGTTACATATTCTTTTATTAAATCACAATGTACTTCGTAATTTAAAAAATCCTCTGTTGTTTCATTATCTGCCCACATTATATTCCTTCTAATTTAAATCCAAAACACTCGTCCCATCACCCTTAGGCTCAACCTTTATCTGTAATGGAATTCGCTCTTTTAGTGCTTCCACATGGGAAATCACACCTACCATTTTTCCTGAACTTTGTAGCTGATTTAGTGCATTTAGTGCTAGTTCTAGGCTATCGCTATCTAGTGTTCCAAACCCTTCATCTAGGAAAAGTGAATCTATACTTATCTTTTGGCTTGCTAGGCTTGATAGTCCTAAGGCTAAAGATAGACTTACTATGAAGCCCTCACCCCCTGAGAGTGTGTTCACACCTCTTACTGCGTCTCCTTGGAAGCCGTCAATTATCTCTATATCTAAGAGTTTGTTTGACTCTGTGTTTCTTTGGAGTTCATATCTTGGGCTTAAGATTTCTAGGTGTTTGTTTGCTAGGTAGATTAGTTGGTCTAGGGTTATACCTTGGGCAAATTTGGCGAACTTGTCCCCTTGGCTTGAGCCTATCATATCGTTTAGTTTTACCCATACTTGGAAGGCTTGTTTTTTCTTTTCAAGTTGTTTTATTTTATCTTCGGATTTTTTTATATTTTGGGTATTTATCTCTAACTCTTTTGAGATACTTCCTATGGTTTCTTGTAGTTGGTCTATTGTGCTTTGTAGGTTTTGTAACTCTTTGTTTATATCATCTTTGTTTTGATTTGTAGGGTTTATCTCTTTTTCTAAGAGTTTGTGTTCCTTTAGTTTTTTGTTTGTGTCTGTTTTTAGAGTTTGTTTTTGTGTGTATTTCTCTTCTATGGTTTTGCATAGCTTTGTTAGGGTTTCAAACTCTTCTTTTGGTAAATTTGCTTTTTCAAACTCCTCTTGTGAACTAAAGCCATACTCTACTAAAGCTTTTTCAAACTTCTCTTTTATGAGTACTAAGTTTTGTTTGTCATCTTCTTGTTTTTTGTTTAGTTGGATTATCTGTTTTGATAGGGATTCATCTTTTGATTTTAGACTTGAAAGATGGTTTTGTAAACTGTTATATTGTTTTGAAACAGTGTCCAAACTCTCTTGAATATTTTTCTCAAAAGCTTCTAAATCTTCTATATCTAAGATATTTTTGCTTTGGGTTTGAAGCTTTGTTATCTCTTCTTTTAGTTTTGTTTGTTCCTCTTTTAACTCTTTTATAGTGTTTATGCTTGTGTTTATCTGCTGTTGTTTTTGCAGCTCTTTATTTAAAGATGTTTGTAGAGACTCTTTTTTTGCTTGTAAAGACTCTTTTTGCTCTCTTAAAGTTACATACTCTTTTAACTCATTTTCGCAAAATTGTATTTGTTCTTGGAGTGTGGCTTTTGAGTCTTCTTGTACTTTGAAATCATTTGTTTTAAAGTACTCTTCTATTTGCTCTTTTGTAGTTTGTTGTTTTTGTATTTCTAGGTTTGAGCTTTCAAGTTTTGAGCTAAGTTTTGCTAGGTTTATTTGAGCCTTGTTTAGTTCACTGTTTTGCTCATAAGAAAAGCTTTCTTGCTCTTTTATTTTAGCTGTCGTTTTGTCTAAGTCAATATTTAAAGAGTGGTTTATATATGGATGCTCTTTTGAGCCACATAAAAAGCACTCTTGCCCATCTTTTAGTTTGGCTCTATCTTGCTCATAGTTTTTGATAAGAAGCTCTTTTTCTCTTGTTTGTTTTAGAGAGTTTAGAGTTTCGTTTATTTGGTTTATTAGTTTTGTTTTTTCTTCGTTTAGTTTTGTTTGTGATTCTATTTGTGTGTTGTATTCTTGTATTTTATTTTGCTCTTGTGTGATTTGAGTTTGTAATGTTTCATAATCACTTAAGGCTTTTAGAAGTGTTTCTATCTCTTTTAGTTTGGCTCTTGTATTTTGCTCTTTTTGGTTTATATCTTTTGTTTGGGTTTCTAGTGTTTTGTATTGTTCTATTATAGTTTCTAACTGCTCTTTTTTTGTGTCTAGATTTGAAGAGAAATTTTTATATAGATTATCCATCTGTGATTCATCATTTAGAAGTGTTTCAAAAGCTATCTCAAAATGATTTGCCAACTCTTGTAGGTGTTGTGAGATTTTTTTGCTCTTTTCTATAAATAGTTGGTTTTTACCATCGCTTTGTGTTTTTATAGTTCTTAGTTCTTTTAGTTTTTTATAGTTTTCATTGTATGTTATTTGCTCTTTTTCAAGGCTTTGTTTTGAGAGTTTGAACTCTTGCTCTTTTGTTTGGATTTGTTCTTTTAACTCTTTGTCTTCTTTTTGCAAAGACTCTAAGCTTTGTTTATCATTTGTGATTGTGTTTATTAGTTGATTTTTCTCTTGGTTCAAAGCTTGTATTCTTATAGCTTTGTTTGCTAGTTCTAGCTTTGTAAACTGCTCTTTGTTGTCCTCTTTTTCTTTGCTTATTTCTTCAAACTCTTGGTTGTATTTTTGGCTATCTGCTTCTAGTTTAGTTAGGTTTTCTAGATAGTTTGATAGTTTTTTTAGTTCTGTTTCTTTTTTATCTAATTCTTGCTTTTCTTTTTTGTTTGTTTCTAGTTGTTTAGTTTTTTCTTCCGCTATGTTTGGTTCTAGTAGTTCTATACTTCCTAGTGCTATTTCATCTGCTTCTATCTCTTTTTTCTTGTGTGAGTATGTTTCATAGATACTTTGAGAGATCTGTTTATAGATATATGTTCCGGTGATTTTTTCTAGTAGGTTTGAACGCTCGTTTTCTTTGGCTTTTAAAAAGGCATCAAAACTTCCTTGGGCTAACATCATAGATTGTATAAATCTATCAAAATCAAGCCCTGAAATTTCTTCTACAACCTTTGGTACTTTTGAAAGATAAGATTCTAGTATTTTATTTGTTTCAAGTTCTACTATCTCCATCTTTGCAGATTGGAAGTTTCCATTTGGATTTTTTCTTGCTCTTTTTTGCGCCCAAGAACTTCTATATATTTTGCCTTTTATCTCAAACTCAACTTCACATAAACACTCACCAGTATGTCTACTCATCAAGTCATTTGGGTTAGTTAGTCTTGCTGTTCTTCCATATAAGGCGCAAGTGATTACATCAAGAATTGTACTTTTTCCTGCTCCTGTTGGTCCAGTTATTGCAAAAAGAGAAACATCATTTAAAAACTTTTGGAAGTCTATTTCAAACTCACCTTTTAGGGAGTTTATATTTAGTAGTTTTACTTTTAGTATCTTCATTAGACTTGCTCACTTTTTTGCTCTTCATGAAGATTAGAGACCACTTCATTAAAAGTTTGTGATAACTGCTCTTTAAACTCACTATTTTCTATCTCTTCTAAGTCTAGTCTTTTTTCAAAAACCTCTTGCACACTTAGTTCATCTAAGCTTATAGCTTTTAACTCTTTTGCACGGAGTTGTTTTTCGCTTTTTTCTATCTTCACGGCTAGGATTGTTAACTCTAATTTTGAAGCTAATTCTCTTATTTCTGTATTTGCAAACATTGGGTTGTCATCTTTTATATGAACTTCTATCCAAGTAGATTTATCTTCGATAGCTTTTAACTCTTTTTTTATAGCTTCCAAATCACCTTTGATAACTTGTAGTTTTCGCATTTGTGGAATTTCTAACTCTTCTACTTTTACATTTTCATCTGCACTATTATTTATAGTTACTAGATTTACTTTTTGAGTATTTTTAGACTCACTAAAACTAAGTGGTATTGGAGAACCTGAGTATCTTACATGCTCATTTCCCACGGTTTGATTTATATGCAAGTGTCCTAAAGCTACATAATCAAACATACTAGCTAAATAATCCCCACCAATATCAAGTGTTCCACCTATGTAAATATCTCTTTCACTTTCACTTGTGCGACCGCCTACAGTTGTCAAGTGTCCCATAGCTATGATTGGTGTGCTCTTTGTAGAAGTGTGGTCTAGTTCTTTTGCTTTGTTATAGGCCTTTTCATAATAAGCCTTGATACCATTGTTTGCAAGTTTTTCTTTGTCACTTACAGTTTCTCCACCAAGTGATTGTCTGATAACACTATCTCTTAAAAAAGGAACTGCACAAACTATTGCTTTAGTCTCTGCATTTTCTATAAGAGGTTCTTTTATAGGTATGATTATATTTTCATCTTCATCGCCATTTACTACCACATGTACATTTAGTGCTTCAAGTAGTTGCTTTGGTGCTTTCAGTGTAGAAACGCTGTCATGATTTCCAGCTGTTATGATTGTGGTGTTTAAACTATTTACTTGTGATAATTGTTTTAAAAAGTTGTAGTAAAGTTCAAGTGCATAGTTTGGTGGTGTTCCTGTATCAAAGATATCTCCTGATACAAGTAATACATCTATATTATTTTCTTTTATTGTATTTAAAAGCCAAAACAAAAAAGCTTTGTGCTCTTCTATTCTGCTTTTGCCCATAAAGTTTTGACCTAAGTGCCAGTCTGATGTGTGTAAAAATCTCAACTTTTTCATTATTAAATTATAATTAAACTTTGTTTTATTTTATATCCAATTATAAAATTTTATTATTTATTTATAATTTCTGTAACTTTTTGAATTATATTTTTACAACTTCTATTTTTAATTTAGCAAGATTAAAAAGTATAATTTATCAAAATATTTATAACCTTAATAAGATTAGTATGATTTAACAAGAGTGAAAGTTTATGATTTTCACTATTAAAAACAATTTAATTAGACTTAAAAAAATTCTACTTAACAGACAATATTTTATTATTTATAGTATAAATATTTTAAATTATTTATTATTTATTTTACTACTAATAGATAAATATGTATAAAAATTGTCTAAAATTTAGATATTTATTAAGATATGCTTTTTTAAATAATGTAAATAAAAAAATCTTGCTAATCAAAATCTACTAAATTTTATAAAAAATGAAAAATTTCAAAACAAATAAAAGAACTTAAAATACAACTAATATGAATAAATATAAGAAAAAAAAGGGTATAGTACAAACCTATTAATGCAAATACATGATTTTTAGAAAATAAAATTTAAATTATAAAAGTCAAAAATAAATGTGTATATACAATTACAATAAAGTGAAAGGATTAAAGATATGCAGGTTTTTCATAATCCAGGTCTTGATAGTATTATAGATAACTGGGAAATTAGTTTAATTTTTTTTGTTGCAATTATTTTAATATTTTTTATATCTAGAAATAAAGATAAAAAATAGAAT
>NZ_JBSRRO010000059.1:0-10853 GCF_055140965.1 Malaciobacter sp. | reverse complement strand
AACTCATTTGTGTAATGATTTTTTCTCATTATTTCTCTCCACTTTCACTAATTTTAACATACTACTTTTGTATGTCCTATTTAGTGTAACCAGATCAATTGTTTTATTTGGCTCTGCATAGATATTAAATCCAGTACTATTCTTTTCTAATCTTTTAAAGCCTAGAGATTTATTTAAAGTAATAATTGAAGAACCATTTACTAATGTATAAGGGATTACTTGTTTTACTTGACAAGGTTGAACAGTTACTTTTTTATTTTCATCAGTGTCATTAAAATATACAGTTGCTTTATAGGTACTTTGAAGTTTTTCATCATCATGTTCTACTCCGCAACTCTCTTCAATATAAGGGTATGCTTTATCCGTTACAATATCTTTTTTTATATATTTTTTTGTAGTTGTTCCTGGAATAATAAAATATTGATTTATCTTTCTAAGTGCTTGTTTTGAGCTATCTTGATATTCATAACCTGCAAATTCATTATAGATTTCTAATCCTCCTGAATTTGTAACTTCACACTCTGTTGCAAATCTTTTTATACCATTTAAATCATCATATGCAACTCGTTGTAAGTATAATACTCTTCCGTCATTTTCTTCATAATCGCAAGTTGTATCATCTAGATAATGATTATAAGTATATTGTTGAATATCAACGCATTGTCCAACATATGTTTTTTCATTTTCATACCAATAAAAATATTTACCTTGTTCTAGTGATACATTATTTTCAAAGTCGTGTCTTTCTGGAATACAAGTATTTATATCATAACTTAAATCAACAAATTCACCTGTTGGTGTGCATTCTCCAACTTCATGTTCTTCTTTTTGATATCTATATGAATATTGTTTTTGAATTTCTGCTTTTTTAGTTTGATAATTAGGAATAGCATCACAATTTTTTACTTTAGAAGTTAATTGAATAGGTTCTTTATATTGACATCTTTGAACTAAAAAGTCACCGCCCTCTGGATCAGTAGCAAACAATTCATATCCTAATTGGATAGTATTGTTTTTATAATCAACTTTATTTTTACAACTTTGTGAGTCATAAACAGTTTTAACAGATAATGATGTTCTTTTTGTGCAAATTGTGCCTAATTGAATATAATAAGTTGCAATTTTCCCATCATATGAAGCTTCTGGACAAGTAACAACAACCGCAGAGTTACTATCATCATTGTCTTTATAATCATTTCTATTTTCAGTATCATCTGATTTTACATTATCATCTTCTAAATAAGAGGGAGTAAAACCTTGAGAATTATTTCCATAATCAGAAGAATTATTTCCATAAGATGAATAATTTGAATTTTCATTCGAATTTTCATCATTACTTTTTAATTCTTTAGTATTACTTGCATTTATAATATTAAGTATTTCATCGATATTTCCTCCTTCAACAGTTAGATTGCTATCTTTCTTTAAAGTTATATCGGGTTTTTTTAATCTTCCTTTTTTTATAAAGGCATTATTTAAATTATAAACTTTTCCATCATGTTCAATTTTATTGAACTCAAACGATGCATTTTGTTTTTCATCTACATTAAATTCACCTCTTAAATTGATTTTATTTTCTAGTTCTTTATCTTTTAAAATTGGTTTACCAGAAATAGAACCAAAACCATTGCTTAAAATAACATTTTCATTGATTTTTATATTCAATAGATCATTACCACTTTTTGTATTTGCAAAAAGAGCAATTGATAACATAAAAATCAAACCTAGTAAAAATTTACTTTTCATTTCTTTCTCCTTTTAAATTGTAATATTTAACTAAAATTTCTCCATCTTTTGGTTGTGGAAACCAAATATCATATTTAGAAACTATAAATACTCTACTTGCTTCTCTTACTTTAATAATTGGTTTTATTTTTACTTGTTCATCGATTATTTTTTTCATTATGTAACTAAGGTCTTGCCTACTATTATCTAAGATAATTTGAGTATTATTTGAGTTGTTTTTAGAGCTATTATCAGAAGTTGCTTTACTAACAGCTAGTAAAATTGAATTTGATAATGTTGAAAGTGTTAATGGTATTCCATATCTTTCCCAATATCTATCATCTACTACGCCAAGTACTCCAGAGTTACCTTTGATATCTGCACTTTGTGCATTATCAAGTAGTATATGAATTCCATGAGGAGTGATAAATCTTTCCCATCTTAATTTAAATCTATTTTCACCAATTTGAGAATTATTTTTATAATCTCCTATGGCTTTACTTCCTTTTGGGATAAGTTTAGCAGTACCCATACTTGCATATATATCTTCTTCTACAATTCCAATAACTTGTCCAGATAAAGATGAATTTATTGATGATGTTAAAATTACAGGTATTCTTTTATCTGATGTTATTGTTCTATAAAGTTTTGTTTCATTAGTAACACTATTTTTATTTTTTAGATTTGAAAATGATGAGTCACCATAATCTAGTTCTTTTTTTTCAACTTTATTAAAACTATTTTTTTCAACTTTAATCTTAGGTGTATTACTTATTAAAGAAGAAAGTATATTTCTTCTTTTTTTCTCTAGTTGCTGCTTTTGAATTTCTTCATTAGATTGAAAAATATCTTTTGTGTATTTTTCTTGTTTATCTAATAAATTAGACTTTAAATCCTCAACTTTTTCTTTAAAAGTTTCTTTAGGAAGCTCTTTTTTTTCTTCCTCTTTGCTTTCTTCTACTTTTAAAATTTTAGAAAGGTCTGTAGGCTTTTGTTTTTCTTCATATGTATAATCATTCAGTGGAAAATTAGTAGTAACTAAAAATTTATCAAACTCTGGAGTTTTAGGTTTTTCTGCTGCACTTGATACAAAACCAAAGATTAATAGTAAAATGATTAAAACAACTATTATAGAAATTACAATAAGGATCTCTTTTAGTTTTCTATTTTTCATGTTTAACTTCTTTCAATCTTCTAACACAAACATGCTTGTTTTCGATTCTTAAAGTAAATTTATTAGCAATTGTTTCAGCAACTAAATAATCTCCTACAATTCTAAAGTTAATAGGACTATCAAAACCATCTACAACTTTAAAAATTGCAGGAAAAGAAGACAAAGAATAATCTTTGTCATATTTAAAGTAAACAAATTTGTTATCTCTAAATATTTTTTTAGCTTTTAGCTCTTCTGCTCCATCTTGTACGAAGTCATCTATTACTTGTTCTTTATAAATCTTTATTCTATTTTTCCCCTCGCCAACATAAAAGTAATCAGGGTCTTTTATTACTTTTATCTCTTCATCAATTTTTATTTTTTTACTATGTTTGACAAATTGTTCTTTTTCTATATTTACAACTTTGATTTTATTTGAAGACTTATTTTCTGAAACAAATACAACTGTATTTGGAATAGTTTTTGATTTATAATCTGTTGAATATAAATAGAAGCTATAGACATTCCCACTTTCACCAATAACAGTTAAGTTAGTATCAATTCCTACAAGTTTTGGTTGTATTGAAATGATATTTGAAAAATCATATTTCCCTACACCTAGTTTTTTTATTACAAAGCCTTTATTCCCATAAATTGGTTTACTAGCAACTTTATCTTCATTAAATATAATCATAGTATTCATAAGAACTCTTGTTTGAATTCTATAAGTTTTATTTGGCATAAACTTTATATTTTTAACAGAACTTGTTTTAGATTTAAGCCATTCTTTTTGAACACTTTTAAAATCTATAGTAGTATCAACTATATTATTAGTGATATTTCCATTGATATTCTCATTTGCAATATTGTCATCTACAAAAATAGAGTTTGCAAATAGGAAAATAGGGAAAGTTAATAGTATTAATTTTTTCATTTTTCACCTCACCGCATTTTGCTTACTTCATAGTTCATAACTTTGAATGTCGTGAAATTGTTAGGAATATCTTTAAACTTAAGTTTCTTATCTACAAACTTGAATTGTAAAACAGCTCTAAAGTTAGAATCAGCAACTTTTTTTTGTTTATTTCTAATTGTTGCACTAAAATCAATTTGTGCGATATTTGTTCCTGGTACAATATGAACATTATGCAAATCAATTGATCTTGTTAAACTACTTTTTTGATATATTGAATTTTTTGTATTTACAATAGAAACAAAATTTCTCCACACTTTATTTGAACTTTGAAGTCTTACTTTCTCATGTCTTTTACTATCATCAATGTTATTTTTAATTTCCCTATTTAGTACATAACTCATAACAAGACCTAGTCTTACAGTTTCATCTTCTGTAATCGTACTATCTGCTTTTTTTACAGTTACAAAGTTTGTTTGTGCATTTGAGAAATATACTAAATAAGGCTCTTTCTCTTTTAGGGGAAATAAAGAAATAATTGCAATTACTAAAATTGCAATTATTAAAAACTGTAAAATATTTCCTACATATAAAACTTTTAAAAAGCTATTTTCTAATCTTAAAATTTTTAATGTACTATTTACTTTTTCAAACATAATTAACCCACTTTTATAGTTGTTTCAAAACAAGCACAAGGGCTTTTTTCTAAGTTTTGATAAGCTTTATTTTTTGTTGCACAACCACTTAACACAATAATTGTAAATGTAATTATTAATATTTTTCTTTTCATTATCTACTCCTTTATTTATATTTAGTCCACATTTTTTTTACAGAATCAGCAGATTTTGCTACTCCTTTATCAAAACCTTTTTCTAATCCTCTTCCTATTGCTTTTCCTGCTCCTTCTCCAACAAATTTTGCTAAAGATAATTTTGATACAGTACTTAACATTGCAGCACCTGCACTCATTGTTCCTAAACCAGAAGATAAACTACTACCTTCATTTGCAGAACCTATAATTTGATTTATAATGTTTGGGATTTTAAACATTCCAAGAGCAATTAAAACCATAATTATGCATATACCAATTACCGCGTCATATCCTCCCTCTGATAATCCAGATGAAACTCTTTTCATATATTCAGCAACTGCATAACAAACAGAACCAAGTAAGATTGTCATTGCTGGATAAAGGCTTAGTGATACATACAATCTAAGCCAGTTAAAAAAGATGTATTCTGTTTTTCTCCAAAGTAAAAAAATTAAAACAAAAGGAGCAAGAGCCAATACAGTTTTTGCAAGAAAAACACTAAATGCACTAAATAACAGTATTGCTATTATTAAGAATGATCCACATATATACAAAAGCGTTGCATATAGAAATGGTGCCCATTCATCCCAAGAACCCTTGTCATATATAATATTGTGGATATTAGATAATGAATTAAAAAGATTTTCAACAATATTTTCTAAATTAGCGTTTGAGTTTGCAGAAACTACTAAATCACTCAATAATTGAATAAGTGTATTTGCTGGAGCATTTATAATTTCTATAAAGAATTTATAGAATGTTTCTTGATATAAAATTGATTTAACAAGTGTAAAAATGATAATCAACCATATGAGTTTATAAACAGATTCGTCTGTTTTTAATTTTTGAAACATTATTAGATAACCTAAATATGCGATTGAAACAGTAAATGCAATATTGAAAAAGTCATTATTAAATACTGCTGCACCACTTTCAAAAAGGCTTTTTTGAATATCTCCTAAAGCTTCATTTAATATTCCAAGAGTTGTTTTATATATTTCAGTTGCCATTTAAAAACTCCTCTCTCCAATTTTCAGGATTTGATTGTTTCAGCTTTTGCATTCTTTTTACTTCACTTGAATCTGAATTAAATACTTTTAGATATTTTTCTAATGAACTAAGATCTATATTTAAATAGATTGATTCTGCTGTCACTCTATTTTTTAATAATACTTCATGGTTGATCTTTAAGTCACTAGTAGATAAGAAGTCTAATTCTTTTTGAGATAGATCCAATTCTTCTTCAAGTTTTTTAAGTACTTTTGGGCTTTTTGTAGGAAAGATTATGAAGTGACCTATATTTTCTAAATATGAATCTTTATTCTCTAAAATATCGAAAAAATCCAGATTTTGTACGGCTTCTGTTATAACTCCACCCGTTTTTCTTACTTCAAGCTTCTGTTCTAAGATTATTTCAGCAGAGTCTGAATTAGTTAAATAGTCCTTTAATTCATCCCAAAAGACAAAGAAATCTTTATCTTGTTCTAGTGATAAACTTTGTAGTTTATGTGAACTATATAAAGATACTAAAAAGGCTAACTTTTTATCTTTTAAAATAGTATCCATTCCTAATATAGTAATCTTTCTTTCAAAATTTAAACTACATTTTTCATTGTCAAATATACCACCAAGAAAAGGTTTAAATTTCTCTTCTAGTCCTTCTATTTTTTCAAGGTTATTAACAAAGTCTTCAAATTTAATGTCAATATTGTTTTTGTGTCTATATGTAGATCTTACTGCATTTTCAATTGCAAGGATTAATTCGCTATCTTCACTTTTAATCTCTCCCATATTTTTTAAAAATGAAATTAAGAATTTGATATTTTCTTCTGTTTCAGTTAATGAAAAAGGGTTTAATGTAAACTCTTCATTAAGGTCTTGATATGAACCATCAAAAAAATTACAAAAGTTATACATACCATGTCTTTTATCAAACGCAAGAATATTTATATCAAATTTAATAGACAAACAAACCATAAGAAAACTCATAAGTGTAGTTTTCCCTGACTCTGTTGGAGCAATTACTAATGTATGCCCTAAGCCTTTTTTTCTTGTATTTATGTGAAAATTAAATTTAAATAATTGATTATTTAAAGTTCTAAAGTATGTTACAAAATCATTTCCAAATGAACATTTATCTCTTCCTTTAATATCTTGTTCAAAAGAGTTCAATATAGAAATAGAACTTGAAGTTTGAAGTCTTTTTCTTGTGTTTAGATTTTCTCGTCCTGGAAAAAAAGAAAAATATAAAGTTTTTAAATTAACAAACTTATTTTCTATAACAGTTTTAATTCCATATTTTGAAAATAAAACTTCAATATGTTTTGTAAGTTCTTTTAACTCTTTTAAATCTGTTGTTGTTATTAAAATAGATAAACTATAATAGAGTAGGGTCTCTCTATCTGTTTTTATTAGCTCTCTTAATATTTCAAGTTCATCTCTTACTATATCAGAAGAAGTATTTATATATTTCTTCATTTTTGTAAGAGCTTTATCTTTAGATAAAGAAGTGATATTTTCACATATCATTAACTTTGAGTTAATAGATAACAACTCTTTTGTTAGATTTGAGTCAATTTCATTTGTATCATATGCTTTAACACTAATAAATCTAGAATATCTTTTCTCATCATCTTCATGAATAAAATAATCTTTTTCAAACTTTAGGTTACTATTGATGTAATTATCTCTTAATAAGCCTAATTTACTATTAACTTTTGTTTTTCTCATATTACAATATGATGCATAGAAGTTTAAAACTTCATCTGATTTTAATCTTCTTATATTGTAATCATTCAATTGACTTAATACATTTGAAGCAACTTTATTTAGTCTTTCATTTAGAGCTAAGTTAAAGTTATTCTCACTACTTGAAGTAGTCATTTTATCTTTTTGTAAATCTAAGAAGTTTTTTAAGTTTCTTCTATTTGTACACAAGCAAATATAAAATTTATTTTCATAGATAGTATTTGATAAATTATTATTATAAATTTCCAATAACTCATTTGTGTATGAATTTAGCTTGTGATTTTTTATTTTAGACTTTGATATATCATTACTATCTCTATCTTGAAAAATAGAAATGTTAAATAAAGAGTTAATAGAATTAATAAATATATTTCTAAGTTCTAATAACTCAACCATTTTTTCTTCGTTTAGTGCATTATAACTTATACCTGTTATTTCAAATATAGAAACAAAGTTCTCATTTTTTGTTACTATATTGTATTCATCAAATCTACCTAAGATATTGTTATCTTCTGATATAGAATTTAATGGTTTTGAAAAAACATCAAATAAGTTAATTAAAAAATTAGGCAAAATACTCATCTTTAACCTTTGTTTGTAGTTTAATAGTCAATATTTCAATAAAATCATCATCGAAATATTCACATACATAAAAAACAATTAAAAGAAATACAAATAACAACAAACTTGTAAAAGCAATATAAGGGAAAAAACTAGCAGAACCAAACATTGCTAAGTTCCATGAAGTTTTTGTAAGACCTCTTAATTTTTCTTTTTTTGTGATTTCTCTAATGTTTTTAAACTTCATAGCTTATCCCCAAATAAAATCAGCTATCCATTTAGCACCATAAACAACTGAAATACCGATGATTAAGCCCCATGCATAACCTTTCCCTTTTTCAAATTGTCCAGATGCAATATAAAATCCACAAATAGCAATAAGAATACCTGCGATAACTTTTGTAACATCACTATCAAGTAACTCTTGTACTTTTCTCAAAGGTGCAACAAATGGATTATCAGCAGCAAATAAAGATGTTGCAATAACCATAAGTAAGAAACTGATTTTTAATATATTTTTCATAATTTAATTCTCCTAAGTTTTTATTTTTTTATAATAATTCAGACTAATTCTAAATATTGATACTATAAATCATAACTCACTCCTTTTTCTTTTTATATTTTTCAATTAAGTTTTTTTCATTTTCAATATAGTTTTCAAATAATTTCTTATTTTTAAATGTGTAAGTAATAGGGCTATTTAATTGATAAGTAATTTCACTAAAAGATATAGCTACATCTTTTTTCAATTTGTTATCTGTAGTTTTATAACTTGCAACATAAACACCATCTTCTAGTCTTATATTTTGAAAATAAAGTATTTTATTTGCATATGGTAATTCATACTTATTGTTTTTATATAATTCAGTTAAGATTTGAATATTATTATTTAATTCTTGTTTTTGTAGAGCTTCATATAAATTATTTGCATTTTTAAATTCATTATTTTTAATACTATTTATAATTGAATTTCTATAAGCAGATTTATTTTCTATTTTCCCCGAATCAATTTTATTTTGAACTTTTTTAGTATTCATATAATAATCTGCAACTTTAGTAACATCTTCAAGTGGTATTTCTGGTTCTTTTATATCTTTTAATTTTCGTGATAAATCGTTTAATCGTTTTGCAAGGTTTTCTTTAGAAACATTTCCCTCTTTTGCTAGTTTTTGAATATCTTCTAATTCTTTATTAATATCTTCATTTTCATTTGTATTATTTGGTTCAACATCATTAAAGTATTCATCATAATCTTTTAAAAATTGTTCTTTTTTCCATTCTAAATCTAAAGTCATATAAACAACTGTTTTACCTTTTTGTCCAATGTATTCTCTTTTTAAAAGGCCTTTTTTTTCTAATGATTTTTTAATATTTTTAACTTGTTGAATAGCATTGTGTAGTCTTTTCTTTTTGAACTCTTTTTTTTCTATATCATTCAATTGAAGATAGTTTTTATAAGCTTTAGTATTCTCTTTTAATAAACCAAAGCCACAATAAAAAGCTATTGTTCTATTAGAAGGGAACGAATTCTCTTGTCTATTTCTTATATCTGCATGAGCTAATATCGCACTAACTACTTTTAGTTCACCTTCATTTAGATATCTAAAAAACCAAGGTTCAATTTGTATAGGTCTAGTTTTAGGTTTATTTATTCTTAGCTTCATATCTATTAACTTATTGTTTTAACTCTATTGTTATCAATTGCATTTTTTATCTCATATGGGTCATATAAGATTATCTTTCTGCCTGTTCCACTTGAACCAGTAAGTTGTATAAAAGGTATTTGTCTAGCTCTTCTTCTTTCATCAATTTGTCGCTCACTAAGACCAGTGAGTTTTGAAAGAGTTTTTTTATTACAAGTTATTGGTTTCATCTTGTCTGCAATAAGAAAAAATTCCAAAATAATATTTTTAATATCTTCATTTTCATCTGTATTTTTAATTTTTTCTATAAACTCTTTAAGTAAGCTGCTTGTGTTATATCTAATTATGATTTCATTTATTAACTTTGAGTTAATATTTAAATCTTCTAGCATATTCTCTAAACTAAAAAATCCATTTTTTGAGTACTTCGCATATAAAGTCATTTCTTTTTCCCTATATTTTTTATAAACTCTTGAACCTCTTTTAAATCATATCTGTAAGATCTGCCTATTTTTATACATGGCATATTTTGTTTTTTTCTAAGTTGGTCAACATCATAAGCACTAATATTTAATCTTACTGCTAATTCTTCTTTAGTTAGTAGATTCTCATTCATTTCTTTCCTTTTATAAAAGTTTTGTTCTATTACAATTTATATACATAACTTTTAAAGCTGGAATTGGATTATTAATCGTAATTTCGGTATATTTAAAGGTTAAAATGTACATAAATGTCAATAGGAATATTAATAATATGAATATAAATAGTAATTTTTTTAATATAAGAAAAAAATTAGGCTTTAATCAAACTGATTTTGCAGAGAAGCTTGAAACATCGCAAAATTTAATTTCAAAATATGAAAAAGGACAAGTTGAATTACCTTTTAAGATTATTAATAATTTGCATAAAGTATTCAATATTAATATAAATTGGTTATTAACTGGATCTGGAGAAATGTTTGAAAATGAAAACAATAAACCAAGTGAAAAAAAAGATATTGATATAACTTCAAAGATTTCAGAAGAACTAACCAAACTTACAGATTTACAAAAAGAATATTATTATCATAAAATCAAATCTGATGCTCTTGAGAATGAGATAAAAGGAGTCTGATATTAATCAAATTAAAAAAAAAGATACTAATATAATTAAATTAAATAAAGTACTAACAAACTGGCTTAATTATATGGATAAAGAAAAATTCTCAAAACTTAGAATAGATAAAGGTAAAAATAATTCAACAATAAAAAATGAACAATATCTCTACTATGAACAATTTGATAATTCAAATTTTATAAA
>NZ_JBSRRO010000058.1:0-12648 GCF_055140965.1 Malaciobacter sp. | reverse complement strand
TCTCAGTTAGCTATATTTTTCGAGGGAAGATTAGACGAGTTTTTAGAGGTGTAACTTTAGTTACGATTAGTTACTTGACACAGATTTTTAAACGGTCTCGTAAATACTATTTCTTATTTTGTTTGTAAATATAAGTTTTTTAAGATAGTAATCATAGCTTCAATTGATTTTTTTGAAGTAGTCTCTTCTACTGTATGATATCCAATAGTAGGAACTTGTAAAGTTGTACCTTGAATACTATTTTTACTCTCTTTTATAATTCTTCCAAGTTCAGTAACACCTAAAGAAACTTTTGTATTTTCTTGTTTCATCTGATTTTTTATATGTTCATCTTTATAATGATATTTTATTCTATTTTTTAATACAATCTTTTTTATTCTAGCTTTTAAAGGAGAACGAAAATATGAATTTTCATCCTTATTTCTAAGTACAATATCAAGATGATTAATAGTTTCTATATTTTTATAAGGACTAGTATCAAGAACTAAAAGCTCATTTGTACTTATGTCAAATCTTCTAAAATATTCAAGTAAAAATCTCCAACTTCTACCTGCTTCTTCAGCAGCTGTAAAAAATGCTGTTCCTTTATAACCTAATTGGTACATATGAATAAGCATAGCAACACAAAGAACATTATCAATTTGAGCTGATAATAGATTGTCATTAATTTTAAGCTTATCTAAAAAAGCAATTGGTGTTCCTGGAAATAAATAATCTAAGCCCTCAACTTTAAAAATAATATTATTTCTTCTTTTACATAAAAAAGCATCTTTTATGGTACCCATACCCAAATAAGTGCCTGCCCATGGTTCATAAGCTTGAACTTTTTGGTTTATAAATCTCATTTCAAAGTTTTGTAATAGCTCCTCAGAGTTTGAATTTCCTTTTAAGTCGGCTTTATTTTTTGCAACAAAAGCAGCATATTGAAACTCATCATGACCTGTACAAATTAATCCATGTCTATCTGCATGTGCAGAAATATAACCGCTTTGGGGTTCTTCACCTTTTGCAACAAGTAATCCATCATAATACTCAACTTTAATACCTAAATCCTCAAGTTCTCTTTTTAAAAACATAAAAAAAGAGTGCTCAGCCCCAACAACACTAGGTATTCTAATGAGTTGCTTTAGTGTGTCATAAAACTCTTCCATTTTTTTTCTCATAATAAAATATATTTACCTTAGGTAAACTTGTTAATTATATTAAATAATACTAATGATTAAATTTAAATAAAAAAATTATAAAGTTCTTTCTAGTTCTTTAATATTTTTTATAAACTTTACTATATCTTCAATTGATGAATATGATTTAATTAATTTATATTGTAACTCTTTTGCTGCATCTCTTTTAGATATATGTGATAACTCATGAGCTAAAATTGTTTTATAATTATTACTTTCAAGTAAATTTTAGCATAATTATTCTATTTCATTTAGTCCAATATTTGGGGAGGCTTACAGGCACTAATGAAGCACAAACAATGAGAGTTTAAACTCTTATTGTTTAATATAAAAATTAAAAATGAATAATAAAAGAATAAATAGGTATAAATACTAATGGTACACTAATTATAAAATAATAAATTCTTATTAGCTTTGGAAGCTTTGTCTCTTTTGAAAATGAAGAAAATAAGAATAAAGACATAAATAAAGGAATAATAAGATACCCATTGCTAGTCTTACCTAGAATAAAAATTAAAATTAATATTGCCACAAATAAGATAAAAAATGGAGCTATTAAATATTCAAATAATTTCTTTTTTGATACTTGATTGGTTTTTTTCATGGGGGGGAAATCCTTTTTATTTTAATTATATCTATTTGTTATTCAAAAAATTCTTTAGTATCAAGAAGTTTATTTCTCGCCTTTTGCTCAATAGTTTCAATATCCAATAACTCAGCAGCAGAGAAGTCATACAGTAACACTAATTCATTATCTATAAACATAAGCTGTAAAATCTCGATATTATGTAGCAAATGCACAAAGCCATTCTAAGGGCTTTTGAAACATTAAAACTAATTTTATTCTATGTTTAACTTTGCTTTGATACAATTAAGCACGAACAGAATAACTGCTTAGTTTCAGTTGCTTAAAGTCAAGTGACTTTCTCTGTTCGCACTTGCGAACACTTATTTATTGATTCCATATCTTTCATACCAAGCGTATAAGTAGAAAATCTCTAAATTTTCTTCTTTGTCTAATGATTTTAAAAACTCATCATCAGGGTATTTTATAGCAAGTTCTTTTTTTATTTTCCTAATAAAAATATGGTGGTTTCTGATTTCATCAGGAATTGGAATATAAGGGTCTAAATAGCCTAAACTTTGCATTTAGTTTTATAGAAGACAATAAAAGTATATTTAATAAAAGTAGTTTTGTTTTCAAAAAAATCCTTTTGATTTATTTTAACAAAAAATAATATATATATTTATATAATAAGTAAGTAAAAGTTATTTAGTTTTTCTTACCCAAAAATGCATACCTTTTTTTTCAAAGTTACTCACAATAATAAATAATGCTTATTTTATAGAATCTTGAACTAAATCTAAATACTTTTAAAATAAAGTGAGTCAAAGTAGTAATTGACTTGTTTATTAAAATATAGTATAATATATTTATAAAATTGAAATAGTACTTTAAATAAATTCGAAAAGGATCGTTTGTGGCAGTAATACACTTAAATCAAAATGCTAAAGCTGAAAGTAGTGTAAAAGTTTCTGGTAATGATGCAAAAAAAGTTTCTGCTATATTAATAGACGAGACGAAAAAAATTACTGAAAAAAATTTAAATTTTTTAAAAAGCGTTACAAGTTCACTAAAAAGCTTATAATCTAAATGCCTTTAAAAATTACGCAAATTAGTAATTATACAAAAGGTGAATTCAAAAAACTTATAAAAGATATTAATATATCTACTGAACCTTTAAAGACATATCTAAATACAATGGCATATAAACATACAACTGATGGATGTTTTATTACTTATTTATTAGAAAACATTCAAGAAACTAATAAAATTATTGGATATATATCATTTTCTAATACAGTAATAGAAAGTGATTGCCAAGAAGCAAAAGAATTATTGAATGTAAGTAGTAGTATGAAATATCCTATACCTACTTTAAAAATTACTAGACTAGCAATTTGTGATGAATTTCAAGGAAAAAATTTTGGTAAGATTTTAATTGCATTTGCCGAAATAAAAGCTTTCATTCAACAAGAAAGTACAGGTTGTAAAGCAATTGTTGTTGATTCAAAGAATAGTGCTATTAATTTTTATGAAAAAACTAATTTTATTTCTATAGAAAATTATTCAGATGATTATAATACAACATTTATGATAAAAAAAATACCTACTGTTAAAGAATTAAAATCTAGTAGATTTTTGGAAGAAACAATAGCTAATTATATTGCTATTTGTGAAATTTGTAATTTAGATACAGAAAAAGATATATTTAGCAAAATATCATAAGGTATCCAAGCAATCAGCCCACCATTGCATTAACTCTTTTTTCTCATGTGCTATTGTTGAGAATATAATTCTAAATTCATGAGTAGTATGTCTATTTTGATATTCAAGTTTCTTTTTTAATATTTCAATTGCTTGTTTTGCTAAAGACAAAATAAAATCTTTTTTAGTTTTCATTTTTTTACCTGATATATCTATAACTTTTTTTTCAAAATTCATTTCCAATATATTGGTAAACTCCAAAGCTCATAACTTTTCTTTAGGTTTAGCAGTTTTAATATCTTTATTTGTTAGGGATTTTATAATTTTTGACATTTATAGGGTATTTATTTTTGAACTTTTGCAATTACTGTAATAAATTTTAGAAAGCATAATTATTAATATTGGTGGAGATGTCCGGGATCGAACCGGAGTCTTAAAACATTTACTCTTGACGTCTACATGCTTAGTGAGGTTGAAAAATTTCACTTTCTAGCAGCTCAACCTGCAAGGCAACTAAAAAGCTAAGATTTTAAAGTGTCCTTTTAAAGTCAAATCAATCCTTTAAAAGTAATCTATCTAGGGTGAACCCGCGATAATCTACTTAGATAGAATCAGTAGTGCGAGTCTCCAAAGACTCAACCCGAAGGGAGTCTATAAGTTGTTAAACTTACGCAGCTTTTGCGTAAGCTGGAGCGTAATTTGTATTGTTTGCGTCTAAAAAAAATGAGCCGCGTAACGGCATGCTCAGGCCGACATGCAATCAAGCCTCAATGCTCTAATCGAAGCCATATCATCCCCATAATTAAGTAGTGAATTCTATCGTAATAAGCTTAAACTTAATATAAATATGAAAATCTTTATTTATCTTTATTTGATTCTTCTACTTTCAATTATAATTTACTAAAAAAAGTCTATAATTGCGAATATTTTAATTGGAGATTTTAAATGGATAAAAAAGGTATTTTAATTATTGGTGCAGGTGGAGTAAGTAGAGTTGCCACGGTAAAGTGTGCTATGAATATTGATACATTTGAAAAGATAACTTTAGCTTCAAGAACAGTTTCAAAATGTGAAGATATTGCTAAAGATATCAAGCAAAGAGTTGGAGTTGATATTGAAACTGCATCTATTGATGCTGATAATGTACCTGAGTTAATAAAACTTATTGAAAAAGTAAATCCTAAGATTGTATTAAATGTAGCATTACCTTATCAAGATTTAACTATCATGGATGCTTGTACAAAAGCAGGTGTTGATTATGTTGATACTGCGAACTATGAACATCCAGATGAGGCTAAATTTGAGTATAAAGAGCAATGGGCAAGAGATGAGCAGTTTAAAAATGCTAATGTTATGGCTTTATTAGGAAGTGGTTTTGATCCAGGAGTTACAGGTGTATTTTGTGCATATGCTCAACAAAATCTTTTTGATGAGATTCATTATATAGATATTATGGATTGTAATGCAGGTGACCATGGATATGCTTTTGCCACAAATTTTAATCCTGAAATAAATTTAAGAGAAGTATCTGCAAATGGTAGATATTGGGAAGATGGTAAGTGGATTGAAACAAAACCATTAGAAATAAGAGTTGACCATGATTATCCAGAAGTTGGAGTTAAGCCCTCATATCTTCTATATCATGAAGAGTTAGAGTCTTTATCTAAAAATATTAAAGGTTTAAAAAGAATTAGATTTTTTATGACATTTGGTGATTCATATATAGCTCATATGAATTGTTTAAAAAATGTAGGTATGTTAGGAATTGAACCAGTTATGCATAAAGGCGTAGAGATTACTCCAATTGAATTTTTAACTACACTATTACCATATCCTGCAAGTTTAGGTCCTAGAACAGTTGGTAAAACAAATATTGGATGTATTATTGAAGGTCTTAAAGATGGAGTAAAAAAGAGAGTTTATATTTACAATATATGTGACCATCAAGAGTGCTATAAAGAAACAGGAGCACAAGCTGTAAGTTATACTACTGGAGTACCTGCTATGATTGGAACAAAAATGTTATACAAAGGTATATGGAAATCAAAAGGTGTATTTAATATTGAAGAGTTTGAAGCAAAACCTTTTATGGATGAGTTGATGACTCAAGGTCTTCCTTGGAAAATATTAGAATTACCAGTAGAGTAGTTTTATTTAAGTATTTATAAGTCTTAATTAAGTCATAATAAACAAAACATAAAGGAGTCTATTATGCAAAAATATATCTGTATAGTTTGTGATTATGTTTATGATCCAGAACTTGGAGATCCAGATGGTGGAATTGAGTCTGGAACATCTTTTGAAGATATTCCAGATGATTGGCAGTGTCCTGACTGTGGGGTAACAAAAGAGGATTTTGAAGCAATTGAAAATGATGAAAATAGTTAATAACATAAATGAATTACCAAGTCCAAGTTTTGTTTGTGAAGAAGCTTTATTAGAAAAAAATTTAAAGCTTCTTTCTCATGTACAAAAAGAAGCTGGGGTAACTATACTTTTAGCTTTAAAAGGATTTGCTTTGCAATCTACTTTTGAACTTTGTAGAAAATATTTACAAGGTTGTTGTGCATCAGGACTTCATGAAGCTATATTGGCATCAAAAGAGTTCAAAAAAGAAGTACATACATATTCTCCTGCTTATAAAGAAGAAGAGATTGAGCAGATTGTATCTTTATCAAACCATATTGTATTTAACTCTTTTAATCAATTAAAACAGTTTAAAGAGAAAGCTTTAGGTAAAGCATCTATTGGTCTTAGAGTAAATCCAGAATATTCATCTGTTGAAGTTGATTTATATAATCCTTGTGGTGCTTATTCAAGACTAGGAATTACAAAGAAAAACTTTTTTGATGATGAGTTAGATGGTGTAGATGGATTACATTTTCATGCTTTATGTGAGCAAAATGTTGATGCTTTACAAGGAGCTTTGAAGAATTTTGAAGAGAAATTTGCTAAGTATTTATCTTCTATGAAGTGGGTAAATTTTGGTGGAGGACATCATATTACAAGAGAGGATTATGATGTTAAAGGACTTATTAATTTACTTAAAGATTTTAAGCAAAGATATCCTCATTTGAAAGTTTATTTAGAACCAGGAGAAGCAGTAGGGTGGCAAACAGGGTACCTAGTGGCAACAGTTTTAGATATTGTAGAAAATGGGATGAATATTGCTATTTTGGATACCTCTGCTGAGGCACATATGCCAGATACTTTAGCCATGCCATATAGACCTGATATAAGAAATAGTGCTTTAGCAAATGAAAAAAAATATAGATATAGATTAGGTGGAAATACTTGCTTAGCCGGTGATATTATAGGAGATTACTCTTTTGATGAGCCTCTAAAAACGGGGGATAAAATAGTTTTAGAAGATATGATACATTATACTATGGTTAAAACAACTACATTCAATGGAATTAAGTTACCATCAATTGTTATAAAAAAAGACAATAGTTGTTACCAAATTGTAAAAAATTTTGGATATAATAATTATGAGGCAAGATTATAACTAGAGGATATATTGTATGGGAAGAGATAGAAGTATTATAAATGAAGAGTTCAAGGATCAAGAAGAAATAGATACAAATAAAGATGAGAAGCATAAACCAAATAACTTTTCAAGAAAAAGAAAAGAGATGAAAAAGAAAGGGAAAAAAGTTCAAATTTGGGTTAAAAAAGAGACTTTAGAGTATGAAAAAGAGTTAACAACCTTACAGATTGAACTTTTGAAATTTCAAAAGTATGTAAAAGAAAAAGGTCTAAAAGTTCTTATGGTTTTTGAAGGAAGAGATGCAGCTGGAAAAGGTGGTACGATAAAAAGAATCACTGAACATTTAAACCCAAGAGGTGCAAGAGTTATTGCTTTAGAAAAACCAAGTGATATTGAAACTACTCAATGGTATTTTCAAAGATATACAAAGCATCTTCCAAGTGCTGGAGAAATAGTTTTATTTGATAGAAGTTGGTATAACAGAGCAGGAGTTGAACCTGTAATGGGATTTTGTACTACAGCAGAACATCATGAGTTTTTAAAAGAAGTTCCAGAGTTTGAACAAATGCTTGTAAAATCTGGGATTACTCTTTTGAAATTTTATTTTTCAGTTTCAAAAAAAGAACAAGCAAGAAGATTTAAAAAAAGAGAATTTGATCTTTTAAAACAGTATAAATTATCTCCTGTAGATAAAGAGTCACAAAACTTATGGGATAAATACACTGTTGCTAAATTTTCAATGCTTATGGCTTCAAATACGGATATGTCACCATGGACAATAATAAGAAGTGATAATAAGAAAAAAGCGAGAATCAATTGTATTAAACATATTTTAACGCAAGTAAAATATCCTAAGAAGATTGATTCAAAAAAAATAAAAGTAGATCCAACTATAGTAATTGATGGAACTAGAGAAATAGAATTAATGGAAAAAGAAAATAAATTTGCAAAGGCTGAATAAAGATGAACTTAAGTGATTTTGAGAAAACAAACTATAGTGGATTGTATGTATCAAAAGTTGCCCATCCGACTTTTGGAAAAAAGTATATTGCAAGATTCCAACATGAAAGAAAAAGATATGTTAAGGTTTTAGGATATACAAAAAAAGATAATCTTACAAAAAAAAGCGCTTTAAACTTGATGCAAAAGTTTAAAGATTCAATAGTTATACAAGAGAAAAAAGAAAAAATTGAAGTAAAACCAAATAATGATAATATTTGTGATAATGAAAAACTAGAAAAGATACAAGAAGAGAATAAGTTTTTAAAATCATTACTAGGTGACTTTGAAACTTTAGATTCAGAAGTAATAAAAGATGGTGTTCAAAAACTATATGATGCAGAAGAGTTAAAACAGTATCAAATAGAGCTTATTAAGCTTCAAAATTATCTTGAAAATGAAAATAAAAGAATGATTATCTTATTTGAGGGTAGGGATGCATCTGGAAAAGGTGGTGCTATTAGACGAATTACAAGATATATGAATAATAAACACTATAGAGTTGTAGCTCTTGGTAAACCAACTGAAACACAAAAAAACCAATGGTTTTTGCAAAGATATATTGAACATTTTCCAACAGGTGGAGAAATAGTTTTATTTGATAGAAGTTGGTACAATAGAGCTATGGTTGAACCAATCTTTGGATTTTGTACTGAAGAAGAATATGAGATTTTTATGGAAGATGTTGTTAATTTTGAACAAGATTTAGTAAGACAAGGTATGGTTTTAATTAAACTTTACTTTTCTGTGTCAAAAGATGAGCAAAAAAGAAGATTTGATAGAAGAATTAATGATCCTTTAAGACAATGGAAATTTTCAGAAGTTGATATGCAAGCACAAGATTTATGGACTGAATTCTCTGAAAAAAAATATGAGATGTTAAGAAGAACAAACTCAAGAAGCGCACCTTGGCATATTGTAAGAAGTGATGATAAACACAAAGCAAGATTGGAAGCTGTAAAGATTATTTTAAATTCTATTGATTATGATGGAAGAAATTATGCATTAGATTTTCAACCAAATGAGAAAATAAATATCTCTGTTCAAAAAGAGTTAATGCAAATGAGAAAATCTCAAAACTATTAAGAAAAAAGCTTTTGCTTTTTTCTTTGGAAATATATTGAAAAAAAAATACTTAATACTTTTATTTACTATTTTGCTACTATTATTAGCAGTTTTATATAAATCTAAACAAAATAAAAATAGTTTAATATATAGTTTTTATCATTGGGAAAATAGTTATAACATAAAAAAGAACAAAGAAAAACTTTATATAAAAGTTCTAGATATTGATTATTCTAATAAATTAGAAATTATAAAAACAAGATTTAATGTAAAACCTCCAAAAAATTTTATTCCTGTAATTTATATAACTAATAAAACAATGAAAACTATAAAAGCAAATAAACTGGCTTCAAAAGTTTTAAAAGCTTTAGATAGTTATAGATTTACTTATGATGAACTACAAATAGATTGTGATTGGTCACTAAATTCCAAGGCTAACTATTTTGAGTTTTTAAAGCTTTTAAAAACAAATCTTAATAAAAAACTTAGTGCAACTATAAGGTTACATCAAATTAAGTATTATAAAAAAACTGGAGTTCCTAGTGTGGATTATGGTTTATTGATGTATTATAATATGTCTTATATTGGAGATTATAATACAAAAAATTCAATTTTAGATAATAATATTGCAAAAAAATATCAATACAATTTTGATAAATATCCTTTAAAACTAAAACTTGCACTTCCTTTATATTCTCAAGCAGTACAATTTAGATATAAAAAGCCACTTGATATTTTTGAGGGTATAGTTCAAACTGATTTTGATGAAAAATTTGAAAAGCTTAAAAATGGATATTTTAAAGTTTTACAAAGTCACTATTTTAAAGGCAGATATGTTTATGAAGGTGATATTTTTAGATTTGAAGATTCAAAAAAACAAGATTTAAAAATTGCATTAGAAGATTTTTTTAAAATAAGTAATAATAGATTTGATGAGATAGTTTTTTATACAATAAAATATAAAAATAAATATGATTTACAAAAGTTATTAAAAGGTATATAGATGATTATTCGAACATTTTTTATGATAATACTTTTCAAAGTATTTTTATTTTCGTGTGGTGGATTTTGGTATGATGATGGAAGATTTTTATTTTTAGAAAAAAGAGATTATCCTTTTGCAAAATATGAAGAAAACTTGGAGTTTGCTTCAACTTACAATACAATAATTGATGATTATAGAAAAAGAGCAAAAGAAGCAAATTTAAGCTTATGGCAAGAGCAATTACATAATAAACTCTCAAAAGAACAAATTGAAAATATTATTTATAAAAATAAGCAAGTTGATTTGATAAAAGATGAAGAGATACTAAGATATTTGGCTTTTGTAAAAAAGCAAGAGATACATGTAGCATCATCTTTTTATAACTATTATTCAAAAAAAGAGAAAGAAAATGCTATAAAACCAGAGTTTTTAATAGAAGAAGCTTTGGAAAATTTAGAAAAAGTACAATCTAATTATTTAAAAAAAAGATATTTTTTTCTAGCTTTGAGATTGGCTCATTATAAAAACTTAAAACCTTTAGATATTTATAATACATATAGCTATCTTTTAGATGATAAAAATAAAACTATTATTGATGATTGGATTCTTGGAATTTATGCAGGAGCACTTACTAAAAAAGGTGAAATTGTAAAAGGAACTTATGAGTTTTCAAAACTATTCTCAAATGATAGAATCAACTGGCATTTAGCCTTTTATAATTTTAAGTATATTAAAACACAAGAACAGTGGGATGAGTTAGTTAATCTTAGTAAAAATAAAGATGAAATAGCAAAACTATACGCAATAAGAGGCTTAAGTAAAAATGCAAATATTATCCATGAACTTAAAAATATTGCAAAACTTGATATAAATAGTAAATATTATGAGTTGCTTTTATATAAAGCATTATTAAAATCTCAAAGCTTTTTTGATATTGAAAATGATCTTTATGGGAAAAATGAAAAGATTGATTATACGAACTTTATAGACTATTTAAAAACTGTAAAAAAAGATGATATGTATTTAGTAAATTTAACACTTGGTTTTTTCTCATATTATCAAAATAATATAAAACAAGCAAAACAGTATTTGAGTATTTTAAAAGAAAAATATAGTTCTTCTCATGAGGTTCAAAATTTAGATTATATACTTTTTTTAAATGATATTAAAAAAGTAAATAGTGATATTGAGAAAAAAATATATGAAAAATTAAACCTTTTATCAAATAATAGTTGTACTTTTAAATCTGTTGAGAAATATACTTTTTATAAGTTAAAAACACTATATAAAAATAGTAATTTAATGTTCAAATCTTATCTTATGTCACAAATGGATTATTTTGATGAAAGAAGTTTAGATTTAAATAGAGTAAATAAAATTGATGCATTAATTAAAAATAAAACAAATAATAGTTTTGAAAACTATATTGTTTTAAAACTTAAAAATAAAAATATTCAAAAAACACTTGAAAATGCGAAAGTGTATGGATTGATAAACAACTTTAAATTTAAAGAAGCATTAGATACAAATAGTGAAATTTTAAATGATAAAGTAACTTTTAGTATTTTTGAAAACTCAATAAAAGGGAATAATAGAAAAGGTGAAAAGTATCAAGAAACTATTAAAGAGATTTTAGAACACTTACTTAGCCTTGAAAAAATACTTAAAAATAATCCAAATGATGCTTTGACAAACTATAAGTATGCAACAGCTATTTATAATCTAAGTTATTTTGGAAACTCAGCAAAATTAACAACTATTTATAAAAGTAGCTATAGTTTTAAAAGTTTAAAATTAGAAAAAGAAAGAATACAAACATCAATAAATCATTATAAAAAAGCATTGCAAACTTCAAAGAATAGTGAATTAAAAGCAAAGATTTTATATTCACTTGCAAAAAATGAGTTGGCTTTATATGATTTAAAAAACTCTAAAAAAGAGAGTTATTACGAAAATTATGATTCTTACTCATTTGAGAGGTTGTATTATTTTAGTATAAATGATTATAAAAAATATATAGTTAAAGGTTATGGAGAGTTTTTCAAAAAGCTTGAAAAAGAGTACTCTAATACTAATTACTATAAAGATTTAATTCAAGAGTGTGGTAACTTAAGATATTTTCAAAAAGTTATGCAAAAAGTAAGTGTGAATGATAGCTTTAAAAGTATAAATACAAATGAAAGAAAAGTTTTGAAATATCTAGAAAAAGATATACAAACAAAATCAAGAAAAGCTTTAAAAGATTATGATTTGATTTATTTTTTAAAATTGACAAATAATATACCAATTAGTAGTAAAACGGTTACTTTATATAATAATATTGCTTACTATTTACAACAAAAAAGAAAAAGTGATGAAGCAGTATATTTATTAAATAAGGTTTTAGAAGTTTATCCTAAAAGAGTAGTTGCTTATTATAATTTAGGTGATGCATACTGGGATAGTTATGATAGATTTAATGCAAAAAAAGCCTATAAAAAGTATATAGAACTTATGAAAGAAGCAAATAAAGAAAACAAAATTCCAAAAGTTGTAATACAAAGACTAAAAGGCTAGATTTAGAGACCGTTTAAAAATCTGTGTCAAGTAACTAATCGTAACTAAAGTTACACCTCTAAAAACTCGTCTAATCTTCCCTCGAAAAATATAGCTAACTGAG
>NZ_JBSRRO010000057.1:0-12921 GCF_055140965.1 Malaciobacter sp. | reverse complement strand
TTTTTCTATATTTTTATCTATATTAAATACTCTATTTTCTAAACTTGTATGATATTGTATTCCAAATTCGCATGTTTTAATAATATTAAGAATTTCTTCTTTATTTTTACTATTTTCATTTATTAAATCATTTGCTAAAAGTAAGATTGCATCTCCAATATAATCTTTTTCAAAATTCAATGTATTTGAAGCATAATAGTATATTTTATAATCTTCATACCTTTTAATATCTGTTTTTGAAATAAATTTTTCTAGTAAAGATAGTTTTGAATAAAAATCATCTTCATTTATGATTAAGTCATTCATACATCTTTTAGTACTTATAGGTTCAATAGTTATTTCATTTCCTACTTTATTTACTAATTCCATTAAATTAACTTCACAACTTGTAAAAATATTATTTACTTTTACTAAAAATGAGTCACAACTTTCATAAGAGAAGTTCTCTTTTTCATTTATACTATTTAGTAAATCTAAAAGAGTTATCTCATTTTCAATTTTTAGATGATATTTCTTATAATATGGTAAATAATCAGATTTGTAATCAAATTTAAATAATGATACTTCTAATTTCATTTTTTGCCTTTACTTTTTATTCATTGTGTCTTTGAATATCAACACCAATTTCACTAAGTTTTTTTTCTAAATTTTCATATCCCCTATCAAGGTGATAAATTCTATGAATATCTGTTTCTCCTTGTGCAACTAATGCTGCTAGAACTAATGCAGATGATGCTCTTAAGTCTGTTGCCATAACATCAGTACCATTTAGTTTACTTGGAGTACCATTTATTGTTGCAATATTACCATTTAGGTGAATATCTGCACCCAATCTTAGTAATTCACTAACATGCATAAATCGATTTTCAAATAATCTTTCATCAATTGTACTTGTTCCATTTGCTTGAGTTGCAAGTGCCATAAACTGTGCTTGCATATCTGTAGGAAAACCAGGATATTCAGAAGTTACAATATTTACAGGTTTTATATCTTTTGTAGGCATAATAGTTAAACTATTTTCTTCTTGTATGATTTCAAAATTCATCTCTTCAAGTTTTGAAATTATAGCTTCTAAATGTAAAGGAATAATATTTGTAATTGTAAGTTTAGAGTTTGTAATAGCAGCCGCACACATATATGTCCCAGCTTCAATTCTATCAGGAATAATATTAAAGTTTTTAAACTCAAGTAGTTTTTTATCACTTCCTTGAATTATAAGTTTTGAAGTTCCAACTCCTTTTATATCAACACCTGCATCTTCAAGTACTTCACATAGTTGAACAATTTCTGGTTCTTTTGCTGCATTGATAATTGTAGTTGTTCCTGTTGCTAAACTAGCAGCCATTATAATGTTTTCAGTACCACCTACAGTAACTTTATCAAATACAATCTTTGCACCTTTTAATCCATCTTTACAAGTTGCTTGAATGTATCCACTTTTTATCTCAATTTTTGCTCCCATTTGCTCTAAGGCTTTTAGATGTAAATCCACAGGTCTTTGTCCAATTGCACAACCACCAGGAAGAGAGACTTCACAATGACCAAATCTAGCCAATAAAGGTCCTAAAACTAAAATTGAAGCTCTCATTGTTTTTACGATATCATAAGTTGCTTTTGTATTATTAATAGTTGAGGTTTCTATATGTATTGTATTTTTATCTTTTGTGTAAGAACTACCAAGTTTTTCCAATAGTTTTAATAAAGTATTAATATCAACTACATCAGGCAGATTCCCTATTTTAATTCTATTTTTAGCCAAAATAGTAGAAGCTAGAAGAGGAAGAGCTGCATTTTTTGCTCCTGAGATGTTAATTTCTCCTTCAAGCTTTTTATTACCAATTATTTTTAAATATTTCATTATTATCCTAGTTGTATATAATATTATATGTATGAGTTTATATTCTATCAAATTATTGCTAAAAAGATTAGTAGTAATATTTACCTAAAAACAATAATCTTGCTTTAATTATAAACACAATAGAATTTCGCTTTTAAAATTTAGGATGTATTATGAAAGAAGATGTTTCTTTAGGAATAAAGTATATGTTATTTGCTTCTTTAATGTTTGCTTTTATGGGAGCTAGTGCTAAAGAACTTAGTGATTCAGTAAGCTCAGTTGAAGTGGTGTTTTTTAGAAATTTATTTGGTGTTGCAATAATACTATTTTCAGTTTATAGAAAACCTTTAGTTCAAGAAGGTGGAAAACCGTTACTTTTGATTTTTAGGGGTATGGCTGGTTTTATTGCATTATTAATGTTTTTTTATAATATTGCTGAAATCTCTTTAGCAGAAGCCATGACTTTTTCAAAAACTTCTACAATCTTTACAGCAATATTTGCATATATTTTTGTAAAAGAAAAATTAGGATTTAAAGGTTGGCTTGGTGTATTTATAGGTTTTATTGGAATAATATTTATAACCAAATTTGATGGAAGTACATTGGAAAAAACTGATTGGTTGGGAATTTTAAGTGGTGTTGGAGCAGCACTTGCTTATACTTCAATTAGAGAATTAAGAAAATATTATGATAGTAGAGCAATTGTTTTGTCTTTTATGGGAATTGGAACAATAGGACCTTTACTTTTAATGTTAGTTGCAGAGTTTTACTCTCCTTCCACACTTGATTTTATGTTAGAAACTTTTGTTATGCCAAGTGGTAAAGATTGGTTTTTTATTATATTATTGGGAGTTTTTGCAACATATGCACAAATTTATATGACAAAAGCATACTCTTGTGCAAAAGCAGGTATTATAGGTACTATTTCTTATGCTAATATTGCATTTTCCATTATATTAGGAATGTTTTTAGGTGATGCATTTCCTGACATTTGGATTATTTTAGGTATACTTTTAATAGTAATTAGTGGATTTTTAGTTTCGTTGAAAAAGGATTAATGTGAATAATACTGTATTAATAATAGATATTACAATAGCATTATTTGTTATTATAATCATAGCTTGGTATGTACATGATAAGTATGTACAAAGAGATCATCAGTTGTTAGTTAATTATCCAATTATTGGTAGGCTTAGATATGTTTTTGAAGAGTTTAGAGAGCCTTTTAGACAATATTTTGGTGATGAGAAGTTTTATGAATCAAAAGATAAGCTAGATTGGGTTTATAAAGCAGCAAGAGATGTTCCTAACTATGCATCTTTTTCTCCCTCTCAACCTTTGCCTAAACCAAAATTCATGTTAAGACATGCAACTATTGTATTAAATGAAGATGAGGTTGATACTCACTTTGAAGTGGTATTTGGTGAAAAAAGAAAATATCCATATCATGCAAAATCAATTATTGCAAGAAGTGCAATGAGTGATGGTTCTATATCTCCTGAGGGAACAAGAGCTTTTGTAAGAGGCTCTTTTATGGGAAATTTTCCAATTAATTCAGGTGAGGGTGGATTAACATCAAACTTTTTTGTTACACATAGAAATTATAAACCTGATTATATGACTGTTGTTCATGGAAATATTTTCCAAAGAGTTTGCAAAAAGATAGTACAAAAATTATTTAATGGTGCAATGGCAGCAGATGCATATAGAAGTTTAGTATTTAAAAAAGATCCAGAAGCTGAAACTTATGTTTTTGATTTAAAATCAGAAATATTTCATAGACCAAATTGGGAAGCACCATTAGAAAGCTTTCCAAAAGAAGTTCCTCAAGATATGCCTGATATTATATTGCAGTTAAGTTCAGGTTTGTATGGAGCAAGAGATAAACAAGGTAATTTTGATCCAGATAGATATCAAAAAACTATGAGATTTTGTAAAATGACTGAAATTAAAATGGCACAAGGTGCAAAACAAACTGGTGGAAAATTAATTGCAGATAAAGTAAGCCCAGCAATAGCATATTATAGAAATGTTGAAGCACATAAAGATTTATTTTCTCCAAACAGATTTCCTTATGCAAATAGTGTTGAAGAGTTATTTGATTTTGTTGGTAAACTTCAAGAGTTATCTGAAAAACCAGTTGGTATTAAAATAGTTATTTCTGATATAGAAAATATAGAACCTTATGCAAAAGAGATTAAAAAAAGAGTTGATGCAGGCAATGATGCATATCCAGATTTTATATCTATTGATGGAGGAAGTGGAGGAAGTGCAACCGCTCCAATTGAAATGATGGAAAGAATAGGTCTTAATGCAAGAGACTCTATATATTTAGTTGATAAAATCCTAAGAGATTATGATGTAAGAGATAAAATAAAACTAGTTGCTAGTGGAAAAGTTTTAACTCCAGATGATTTAATCATTATTTTATCTTTAGGCGCAGATTTTGTTCAAATTGCGAGAGGTTTTATGATGAGTGCAGGATGTATTAGAGCTAGATATTGTTCAGGAACAAATGGTCATGAGTGTCCAGTAGGTCTTGCTACTCAAGATAAAAGTAAAAGAAAAAAATATTTTGTTTATAAACATGCAAAATATGTAAGGGATTATCATAATAACTTACTAAAAGGAGTAAGAGGTCTTTTAGCAGTAATGGGACTTAAAAATGTAAATCAATTAAATAAACATAGATTGATTTTTCTTGATAAAGATTCAAAAGTGCATGATAATATTGATAGTGTATTTAAACGAAGACTTGATATAGGAAAAGATTTAGGAGATGAATATCATGAACTTAGATAAAGTTATTGCAGGTTTTTTTATAATTTTAGCTATGACTGTAAATTTTGGTTTTTTTTATGGTGATATGGACTCTTTGGAAATGCATAGTAAATATGAACTATTTGCAGCTATTATTATTAACATTATTGCAACAACATTAAAACTTGGTGATAAAACACAAATGGGTTCAGTTTTACTAGCAACATCATTAGTTGCTGATATTCAATTAATTAGTGCAGCAGTTATTTGGACAGTTGCAGAATATGCTTATACAATAGATAGAGAAATTGTTGGAATGATTATCTCTTTATCAGGTGGAGCATTACTTGCAAATATTACTTCTGTTACATTATATGTTGGTGAAACAATAAAATCTAAAAGATAGGCTCAAAAGTGAAGAATAGTTCTTTATTTATCATTCTTTATCGAATGAGAGTACCTTTTTTAGTAATTATTGTAGCCTATACAATAGCAATAACTGGCTTAGTTTTAATCGAGGGTAAGGATCCAAGTGGTAATCCTTATCATATGTCTATTTTTGATGCTTTTTATTTTGTTAGTTACACAGCAACTACAATAGGATTTGGAGAAACACCTTATGAGTTTACATATGCTCAAAGAGTTTGGGTAAGTTTTTCTATTTATATTACAGTAATTGGCTGGTTTTATGGTCTTGGTTCTTTAGTTAGGCTTCTACAAGATAAGCTGTTTTTACAAGAGATTGAAAAAAATAGATTTAGGCGACAAATTAAAAATATAAAACAAAAGTTTATAATAATATTAGGCTACAATCAAATTACTAGTGAAATAATAAAAAGAGCAATAGCTCAAGATATTAGAGCTGTTGTAATAGAAAAAGGCGTAGCTAAAGGTAATGAGCTTTTATTAGAGAACTTTACTCCTACTGTACCTGTGTTAATGGGTGATGCACATAGTTCAAAGTCATTAGAAGAAGCTGGAATTAAAAAAACAAATTGTAAAGGTTTAGTTGCTCTTTTTGAAGATGATTCTTTAAATTTAAGAATTGCATTAACTTCAAAACTCTTAAATAAAAATGTAAAATTAGTCATAAAGTCAACTACTGAAAATCATACAGAAAACTTAAAAGATTTGGATGTTGAAATTGTTGCTAATCCATTTTCAATAATAGCAAAAGAGATAAATATGGCTTTGACTGCTCCTAATTTACTAAAATTAGAAAAATGGCTATTTAAAGTTGACACTCTTAATTCTTCTTTACCTCTTTTCCCTAAGGGAAAATATATAATTTGTGGTTTTGGAAGAATGGGACAAAGTGTTTATGAAAAATTAAAAACAAATAATATAGAAGCGCATTTTATAGAAATAGAAAAGAAAAATGTAGAGTTTAAAAATAATAGTTTTACAAAACTAACTTATGCAAATGCTGATGATAAAGATACACTATTAGAAATTGGAGTAACAAATGCAGTTGCAATAATAGCAGCAACAAATAATGACACAACAAATTTATCAATTTTAGCTACTGCAAAAAAGTTAAATCCAAAAATAATGACAATTGTAAGAGAAAATGAAATGGAAGACTTTTCAATTTTTAAAAGTGCAAATATAGATCATATTTTTATGCCAGCTAAAATCTTAATCAATAAAACTACCAATGCTTTAATAAATCCACTCTCAGATCTATTTAGTAGAATTATTTCAGAAAAAGATGAAATGTGGGCTGCAAAATTAGTTAGAAGACTTTTTGAAACAATAGATGAAAATCCACTTTTATTTGAAATTGAGTTAGATTTTGAAAAAGCACCAGAAGTTGCAAGATACTTAAAAATAAAAAAAGAGATAGAGTTAAAAATATTTAGAGTATCATTACACAATAAAGAACAAAAAAACAACGTTGTACCTTTGTTGATATTAAGGGATAAAGAGGAAATTTTACTTCCTTTATGGGATACAAAATTACAATTTGATGATAAAATTCTTTTTGCTTGTGATGAGCATGCAAAAAATGATATAGAGTATATATCTCAAAATATTTATGAATTTTACTATGCTTTAACAGGAAAAGAAAAAAGAACTATTTTTAAAGGATTATTTAAATGATTATTTTAACAGGACCATGTGTATTAGAAGATAGAGATACAATAATGAGAATTGCAGAAAGTTTAAAACCACTAAGTGAAGATAAAAGAGTCGAGTTTTATTTTAAAGCTTCATTTGACAAAGCAAACAGAACAAGTATTAGTTCTTATAGAGGTCCTGGATTAGATGAAGGGCTTAAAATATTTGAAGAGGTAAAAAAAGAGTTTGGATATAAAGTTATTACAGACATTCATGAATCTTACCAAGCTAAACCCGCTTCTGAAGTTATGGATATTTTGCAAATACCAGCTTTTTTATGTAGACAAACTGATCTTTTAATAGAAGCTGCAAAAACAAATTGTAAAATCAATATTAAAAAAGGCCAATTTTTAGCAGCTGATGCAATGAAACATCCTGTTGAAAAAGTTTTACAAACAAGAGGTGCTAATACTATAAATTATGAAACTTCTAAAGAAAATGGTGTTTGGTTATGTGAAAGGGGAAATACATTTGGTTATGGAGCATTAGTAGTTGATATGAGAAATTTAATATTAATGAGAGAATATGCCCCTGTGATTTTTGATGCAACACACTCTGTTCAAATACCAAGTACAGGTGGAACCACAGGTGGTAACTCGAAATTTGTGCCACATATGGCAAGAGCAGCTGCTAGTGTTGGTGTTGATGGCTTCTTTTTTGAAACACATACTAATCCATCAGTGGCTAAAAGTGATGGACCAAATATGCTTCAAATTGATGAACTTTATAAAACAGTTGAAGATATTTTTGCAATAAAAAAAGCTTTAAAAAATTAAAGCTTTAATTTCTTAATTTTATTTTAGATATAATCGCAAAATATGAAATAATATAAATAGTTAAACATAGCTATAAAATTGGAGTAAAGATGAATGTTATAGAAGGTAAATTAAGACTAAATGGTAATGAAAAAGTTGCGATTATTAACGGAAGATTTAATCATATTATTACTGATAGATTGGTTGAGGGTGCAAAAGATGCATTTATAAGACATGGTGGAAATGAAGAGAATTTAGATTTACTATTAGTTCCAGGTGCATTTGAAATTCCATTTGCATTAGAAAAAGCATTAAAAAGTGGTAAGTATGATGCTGTATGTTGTGTTGGTGCAGTAATTAGAGGTGCAACTCCTCATTTTGATTATATCTCAGCAGAAGCAACAAAAGGTATCGCAACTGTAACACTACAATATGGTAAGCCTGTATCAAATGGAGTGTTAACTACAGATACAATTGAACAAGCTATTGAAAGAGCTGGTTCTAAAGTTGGGAACAAAGGTTCAGAAGCAATGATAACAATCATTGAAATGTTAGACTTATATAACGAGTTAGGAAAGTAATGGCTACAAGAACACAAGCAAGAGAATCAGTAATAGGTTTATTATATGCAGTTGATTTGGGTAATGAAGGAATAATAAACTTTATAGATGAAATATTAGAAGATAAAAAAATAAGAAATAAGCAAAAAACTTTTGCATTAAATCTTTTTAATGGTGTAATTGATAATTTAGATGAAATTGATAAAGAGATTGAATCACATTTAAATCAAGGTAAAATTCTTGATTTAGGAAATGTAGAAAAAGCAATATTAAGACTTGCTGTTTATGAAACTTTATTTGGTGAGTTAGATAAACCAATTATTATAAATGAGGCAATTGAGTTATCAAAAAGACTTGCAAGTGATAATGCGCCAAAATTCATAAATGGTGTTTTAGATAAAGTTAAAAGGCAAAAATAGTGAAGTTATGTATATCTTTAGATTTACCTACTGCAAAACAGAATTTAGATTTAGTAAGAAACATAAATAGTAATGAATTAAATAAAGAGATTTGGTTAAAAATAGGGTTTAGGACTTATTTAAGAGATGGAAAATCTTTTTTAGAAGAGATAAAAAAGATCAATAAAGATTTTAAAATCTTTCTTGATTTAAAACTATATGATATACCTAATACTATGGCTGATGCAGCTGAAGATATTTCAAAGTTTGGGCTTATTGATATGTTTAATGTTCATGCAAGTGCTGGAAAAGTTGCGATGAAAGAAGTAATGAATAGAATTAAATATATTCCAAATAGACCACTTGTTTTATCTGTAACAGCTTTGACTTCATTTGATAATGATAATTTTAGAGCTGTATATAATGAAGATATTGATACTAAAGCTAGAAAGTTTGCTATTGATTCATTTGATTCTGGACTTGATGGTGTAGTTTGCTCAGCATATGAAAGTAAAGATATAAAATCAAGTACTTCAGAAGATTTTATAACTTTATGTCCAGGAATAAGACCTTTTGGTGAAGATTCTGGGGATCAAAAAAGAGTTGCAGATATTATAAAAGCTAAAGAAGAACTTGTTGATTTTATTGTTGTTGGTAGACCTATTTATAAATCATCAACACCAAAAGAGATAGTAGAAAAGATTATAAATACTATTTAAATATATAAAAAACACTTGAATTTATAAGTAATTAAATAAAACGGTTTAATTTAAGTGTTTTTTAAGTCACTAAGCATTATAATTCTCGTCCAGTTTTTGAGGTAATCGAAAATTGTAAATTGGACAGATGGGTGAGCTGGCTGAAACCACTTCCCTGCTAAGGAAGCGTACTGGCAACGGTACCGAGGGTTCGAATCCCTCTCTGTCCGCCATAAAAATAAATAATGGAATTGGGTCATTAGCTCAGCTGGTTAGAGCACTCGGCTCATAACCGAGTGGTCGGAGGTTCGAGTCCTCCATGACCCACCAGTTGCGGGAGTAGCTCAGTTGGCTAGAGCTTCTGCCTTCCAAGCAGATTGTCGCGAGTTCGAGTCTCGTCTCCCGCTCCATTATTTTATTTTAAGTTATTTTAATTATAATTTCATTCGCATTTTTATGCGGGAGTAGCTCAGTTGGCTAGAGCTTCTGCCTTCCAAGCAGATTGTCGCGAGTTCGAGTCTCGTCTCCCGCTCCATGTGAAAGTTTTTAAGTATTTATGCGGGAGTAGCTCAGTTGGCTAGAGCTTCTGCCTTCCAAGCAGATTGTCGCGAGTTCGAGTCTCGTCTCCCGCTCCATAAATACCATAACGCGGAATAGAGCAGTCAGGTAGCTCGTCGGGCTCATAACCCGAAGGTCACAAGTTCAAATCTTGTTTCCGCAACCAAATTTAATAGTCAAACTTAATAAATATGTCAAGGTAGCTCAGCTGGCTAGAGCGCTGGTCTCATAAGCCGGAGGTCGGGAGTTCAAGTCTCCCTCTTGACACCACTATAAGTGCTGGTGTAGCTCAGTTGGCTAGAGCAGCTGATTTGTAATCAGCAGGTCGTAGGTTCGACTCCTATCACCAGCTCCACTTATATTGGGGTATCGCCAAGTGGTAAGGCAACGGCTTTTGGTGCCGTCATTCGTAGGTTCGAATCCTACTACCCCATCCATACTCAATTCTTAAGAAAAATTCATTCAAAATTAGATATACTTAAATCAATTTAAATTAAGGTATCAATTTGCAAAAAATCTTTTATTTAATAGTTTTTTTACTTAGCATAAATTTGTATGCTAAAGATTTAGAAAAAGTTTCTTTACAGTTATCATGGTTTAATCAGTTCCAATTTGCAGGATATTATATAGCAAAAGAGAAAGGATTTTATAAAGATGTTGGATTAGATGTAGAAATTAGAAATTTTAACTTTAATATAAATGTTCCAAATGAGGTAGATTCAAAAAAAGCAACATTTGGTGTTGGAAGAGAAACCTTACTTTTAGAAAAAAGTAATAACAAAAATATAATAGCTTTATATGCAATATTTCAAGCATCTCCTTTAATCTTACTATCTTTAGATAATACAGGTATAAACTCTATTAGTGATTTTGATAATAAAAAAATTATGACTACAATTGATGATTCTAGTGAAGTATCACTTAAAGCAATGATTAGCTCACAAAATATCGATTTTAATAGATTAAACTTTTTAAAACACACTCATGATATCATGGATTTGGTAAATAAAAATACAGATGTGATTTCAGCTTATATCTCTAAAACACCGTATGAATTGCAAAAAATGGGTATTGGATATAATGTTTTTTACCCAAAAGATTATGGTTTTGATATGTATAGTGATTTTTTATTTACGAATACTGATGAAATAAAAAATAATGAACAAAGAGTTATTGATTTTAAAAATGCTTCTTTAAGAGGATGGGAATATGCTTTTTCACATATTCATGAAGCTGCAAACTTGATTTATAAAAAATATAATGAACAAAATATACCTTTAGATGCATTAATTTATGAAGGAAGAGAGTTAAAAAAACTTGCATATTACATGAATTCGAACTTAGGTGAAATAAAAAAAGAAAAAGTTCAAAGAATTTTTGATTTATATAATGTGATGGGATTAGCTAAAAATCCAATTTTAATTGATGATTTTATTTATGATGATAATTATACACTTTTTACTAAAGGTGAAAAAAACTATATAAAAAATAGGACAGCAATTAATGTTTGTATTAATCCTAGTTTAATCTCTTTAAATCATAACTCAAATAAAGAGTATACGGGAATATTAAAAGACTTTTTAGATTTAGTAAGAAAAAATAGTAATTTGAAATTCAATTTAATAACAAAAAAGAATTGGAAAGAAACAATTGAGTCTATATCTTCTAATGAGTGTGATATTATATCAACAGCCTCGACATCATTAAAAATAAAAAATAAACTAAATTTTACAAGAAGATATATTGATATTCCATTGGTTTTTGCAACAAAAGACAAAGTTTCTTTTATTGATAATATAGCTTCACTGAAAAATAAAAAAATTGGAGTTGTAAAAGATATTACCTTTATTGACTTCTTAAAAAAGCATTATCCATATTTAGATATTGTTGAAGTTAATAATATAAATGAGGGTTTAAAAAAAGTATCAAAAAATGAACTATTTGCACAAATAGATACTATTAGTACAATTTCAAATGAGATACAAGAGAATTTTTTAACTGAACTTAAAATTTCAGGAAAATTAAAAGAGAATTTACCATTATATTTTGCAGTAAGAAAAGATGATAATTTTTTACTAAATATTTTAAATAAGTCTATTAATTCTATTGATGATTTTGCAAAACAAAAAATTGTAAATAAGTGGATAAGCATAGAGTTTAAAAATAATTTTGATTATTCACTACTATGGAAAATACTTCTATTTTTCGTAACAATATTAGCTATCTTGCTATATAGACAAAGATTATTAAATAAAGTAAATAGTGTATTAAAAGACAAAGTAGATGAAAAAACAATAGAGTTAAAAAAATTAAATGAGTCATTGGAAATAAGAGTAGAAGAAGAAGTTCAAAATAATAGAGAAAAAGATAGATTGCTATCTCAACAAGTTAAGATGGCCGCAATGGGTGAAATGCTTGAAAATATTGCACATCAGTGGAGACAACCTTTATCTATTATCTCTACAACATCAAGTGGTATTGTTATGCAAAAAAAAGCAGAAATATTAAAAGATGAGTTCTTAATCAAATCAATGGATACAATAAATGATACTGCACAATATTTATCTAAAACAATAGAAGATTTTAAAAATTTTTATGAACCAAATAAAAATATAGTTAAGTTTAATATTAAGACAGTATATACAAAAACATTAGATATTATTAATTCTAAATATAAAAATTTAAATATAAAGTTTATTGAAAATATTGAAAGCATAGATTTACTTGGCTTAGATAGTGAATTAATTCAAGTAATTATTAATATTTTAAACAATTCAAAAGATGCATTAGAGAGTAATAACAATTCTGAAGAAAGATATATTTTTGTAGATATTTATAAAAAAGAAAATTTTTTAATTATAAGTATAAAAGATAACGCTGGTGGAATAGATGAATCAATTATTGATAGAATTTTTGAACCATATTTTACAACAAAGCATAAATCTCAAGGAACAGGAATAGGTCTTTATATGAGTCAAGAGATTATTACAAAACATATGTATGGAGAAATTACAATTAAAAATAAACATTTTACATATAATAATAAAAGTTATATAGGAGCTTGGTTTACTGTAAAAGTACCTCTTAAACTATAAAAATAAGAATAAAAAAGCATTTTGGAAAAAAAATAAAAGAATTTTCCAAAATTTAAGCCCAACTTAAGTTTAAACCCTTGACAAAGGGTGAAGATTTGTCTATAATTCCCGTCCAAATTCGCTGAGGCAAACAAGAGAT
>NZ_JBSRRO010000056.1:0-14296 GCF_055140965.1 Malaciobacter sp. | reverse complement strand
CCTTGGGCTATTACATTGTTTATTTTATGAGCACCTGTATGATTTAAATCTTCTCTTTTTAAATAAACTTTAGCCCCTATTTCTTCACTTACTCTTTTTGCAAGATATAAAGGGTTTTCTCTTCCTACATAATCTTCCAAAAGTTCATTTACTTCACTCCAAAACTCTTTATCAAATCTATATTTTTTATACTCTTTTTCTAACTCTTCAAGTATTGGCATCAATGTTTCAGGAACATATCTTCCACCAAATATACCAAAATGACCGTTTTCATCAGGGTCAAATTTACTCTTTTTTGGGATATAATCACTCATTTTCATCCTCTTTAAAACTTTTTATAAACTGCATGAAAAACACTAAGAAAATAGATAAAATAAATCCAGTCACAAAAGATACTACAACTATTAGTTTTTTCTTTGGTTTGATAGGATATTCTTTTATAGATTGATTTATCAAAGAAGTCATTTTCATCTTCTCATTTTTCAATGAATATAAAGATATTTTTTCTTTATGTCTATTTTCTACAAGTTTTTCAATTTCATTGAATTTTTTCTTAATATTTTCTATAGAATTACTTTGCACTTCTACAACTAAAATATTTGTTGTTCCTCTTGGAATAGAAACATTAACTATATCTTTATTTTCTATTGATTTTTGAAATTTTCTTGAAATAACCTCTTTTAAATTAGAAGGTTTATCTAACTCAAGTATTATATTTCCCTCAGCTGTTTTATTTATAACTTCACCTATCTCAAAAGATATATTTCCACTATAAATAGGTGTTTTTGTAAAAGCATAAACAGCTCCTAAAACTGTTATTATAAAAGTAAAGACTACTATAAAAACTCTTTTTTGCCATAGTGTTTTAAATAACTCTTTTAAATCAATCTCATCTTCTTGTATAGTTCTTATCTCTTTTTCCAACTTTTTCTCCCTAGATTTGTTTTATACATCAAGTATTGTATATACAGGTGTGTGTTGCTCTACTCTTTGTTTTCCATTTAAAAATGTAAGATTTAATAAAAAACAAGCTTCAACTAAATCTGCTTTTACATTTTTTATTAGTTTTGCAGATGCATTTGCAGTGCCACCAGTAGCAAGCAAATCATCAATCAAAAGAACTCTTGCATCTGTTTTTCCATGAAAAGCATCAAGATGAATTTCAACTTCATCAAAACCATACTCCAACTCATACTTTTCACATACAGTTGTACTTGGTAACTTTCCTTTTTTTCTAACTGGAACAAAACCTATATTTAATCTATCAGCAAGGGCTGCACCAAAGATAAATCCTCTACTATCAATACCTGCAACATAGTCTAAATTATACTCTTTATATCTTTTTTCAAGATGATTCATCAAAAGATTAAAAGCTTTTTTATCATTTAGAAGTGTTGTAATATCTTTAAATACTATACCCTCTTTGGGAAAATCTTGTACATCTCTTATGGCATTTAATAATATTTGTTTCTCTTCTTGTGTTAATTCGCTCATTACTTTATCACTTTTTTGATTTTTTCTATTGTTTTTGTTGTACTTTTTCCATCTACAAACTCAACTAGTTTTGTTTCAAGGGCTATGTCACTTCCTACAACTTCTTTACCCTCATAGTCAGCACCTTTTACTAAAACATCTGGTTGAACTTTTGATATAAGCTCATAAGGTGTATCTTCATCAAAGATTACTACATAATCCACACACTCTAAAGCAGAAACTATATAAGCTCTATCATCTTGCGTATTTATAGGTCTGTTTTCACCTTTTAATCTTTTTACACTATCATCTGAGTTTAATCCCAAAATCAAAACATCACCAAATGATTTGGCAACATCTAAGTAACTTACATGACCTTTGTGTAAAATATCAAAACATCCATTTGTAAATACTATCTTTTTGTTTTGTTTTTTTAATCTTTTTACTATTTTTTCAATCTTTTCAAAACTTTTGATATGTAATTCAATTGAGCTTTTATTTAAGCTTGATTTATACTCTTCAATCTCATCAAGTGTAACTGTTGCACTTCCTATTTTACCAACTACAACTCCAGCTGCTAAATTAGCAAACTCTAAAGCATCTTCGATGTTATTGTTTAAACTAAGTGCAAATCCAAGCGCTGCAAGTACAGTATCACCAGCACCTGTTACATCAAATACTTCCCTTGCTACTGTTGGTCGAATAATAACTTCATCATCTTTTAAAAGTGCAATTCCTTGCTCACTTAAAGTAATAATAGAGTAATGCAGTTCTGCTTGTTCTTTTAGCTTCTCAAGTGCTAGTTTTAAAGTCTCATCGTTTTCTATCTCTACTTTTGAAGCAATTTGTGCTTCTTTTTTATTTGGTGTTAAAAAATATGCGCCTTTGTACATTGAGTAATCTTCACCTTTTGGATCAACTATTACTTTTTTGTCATATTTTTTTGCATACTCAATTATCTTTTTTGATAGCTCTTTTGTAATTACACCTTTCCCATAATCTGAAAAAAGGATAATATCATATCTATTTATAAGTTCTTGAAACTTTTCAAAGATTTTTTTCTCACTATCAAATGAAATAGAGTTTTTACTTTCATGGTCATATCTTACTACTTGTGAGTGAGAAGCCATAATTCTTGATTTTTTAGAAGTTTTTCTTCCTTTTTGCTCTATCAAAAAAGATTTTGCACCCTCTTTATCTAGCATAGATTTTAACTCTTTTGCTGTATCATCATCACCTACAACAGAGATAACACCCACATCAGAACCAAGTGATAAAAGATTGTTTATCACATTGCCAGCTCCACCTAAAACAGTTGTCTCTTTTTTGATATCTATTACTTGTACAGGTGCTTCTGGTGATATTCTATCGCATTTTCCCCATAAATAATGATCAATCATAAGATCACCAATCACTAAAATATTTGGCTTTTTATCATATGTAATCATCTATTTTACCTCATCATTGAAAAGTCTTTTTATTTCTGGAATATAAGCTTTTATTCCATCTTCTAGCTCATATCTTGCTTCAAAATCAAGATTTTTTTTACTATCTTGCATATTTGCTTCTGTGTGAAACTGATATTGTCCTATGTATGGATTTGGTATATATTGTGTCTCAAAGTTTGTTCCAAGCTCTTTTTGTAAAATATCTGCTATTGCTTGAAATGATCTAGCTTTTCCAGTACCTACATTGTAAACTCCACTTTTTAAAGGAGCGCAAGCTTTGATATTTGCTTGAATAACATCTTCAATATATATAAAATCTCTAAGTATTTTATCGCTTTCTTCAAATAGTTTAGGAGCATTTCCTTTTAGTAACTGATGTCCAAACTGCACAACAGTTGAAGCAGTTTTATTTTTATAAAACTCCCTTGGACCATAAACATTGAAGTATCTAAGCCCAACAATAGAGATATTTGGGTTTTTGTTTATATAAGAATAAGAGATATTATCCATCATTAGTTTACTAAAACCATAAACATTACTTGGAGCCTCTTTTCCTACTGTTTGTGGACTAGAAGCATCTCCATAAGTAGCACCAGAACTTGCATAAACCATATTTGCATTGTGGTTTATAGCTATTTTTAAAAGCTCTTCATATGCATTTACATTTGTTTTTATCATCAAGTCTTGTTCACTAACAGTTGTATCTGAAATAGCTGCTTGATGAAAAATATAATCAAAGCTATACTGTATAGCCAATCTTTTTAAAAGATCAGTATCATTTATATCGCCACTTATTACAGTCCCTTTAAATCCAATAAGGTTTTTAAAATGCCCAAAACTTTTCAAGTTTCCATTTGAGAAAGTCTGCCCAGATCTAAAGCAATCAAGAGCAATAACATTTGCATCAGGAAAATTTTCTTGAAAATAAAAAGCCAAATTAGAACCAATAAACCCAGCAGCTCCAGTAATCAAAATCGTTTTATTATTAAAATCTATATCATTATATTTCATTATATCTCTCACTTATGTTTATAAAGTCATCTATTTTAACTAAAATTCAATTAAATTAGGTTTTTGCAAGCAAATATCGGAGGCTCGAATTCATTCGTGCAATGAGTTGGAAGCGCGGATTCATCCGTGCAATGTACTGGAAGCTCGAATTCATTCGTGCAAATGTCAGCGGCTCGAATTCATTCGTGCAAAAAAAGCCCCGAATAAATTCGGGGTTCCGAAAATGCAAATGAAATCGGAAGCGCGGATTCATCCGTGCAAATGTTGGAAGCTCGAATTTATTCGTGCCAAATTACCTCTAATAAATTCGGGGTTCCAAGATGCAAAAAACACTTAAACAATCTTTCAACTTTACAATAATATAATTTTTAAAATTATTTTAAAGAGTTTTCATGAAAAAATCACTTCTTCTATTTTTCTTTTTTATATCTTGTTTTGCAAATAATCTTCAAAAACCCATGACATATGACAAGCAAAATATCAAAGGCTGGTACATGAGTGAGAAGCTTGATGGTATTCGTGCATATTGGGATGGGAAACAACTTCTTACAAAAAATGGCAATAAAATAAATACAAAAAAAGAGTTCACGAAAAATTTTCCAAGTTTTGAACTTGATGGAGAGTTATGGACTAAAAGAGGTGACTTTGAAAACATACAAAGTATAGTATTAGATGATATTGCCTCAAATAAATGGAGTGAAATAACTTATAATATCTTTGAAGTACCAAACGCAAAAGGTGATTTTCAAACAAGATTAAACAAAGCAAAAAATTGGTTTAAAAATAAGCCAAATAAATATATCAAATTTGTACCTCAAATAAAATGCAAAGACAAAAAACATCTCCAAGAATTTTTAGAAAAACTAGTATCTAAAAATGCAGAAGGCGTAATAATAAAAAATCCCCATAAACATTACTTCCAAGGCAGAAGCCAAGATATCTTAAAAGTAAAAAAGTTTTTTGATATGGAAGGAAAAATCATAGATATAAATTATGACAAAAAAGATAAAAGCAGAATGAAAAGTTTAGTAATAAAACTTCAAAATAATATAGTTTTTAACCTAGGAGGAGGTTTTACAAACAAGCAAAGATACAATCCACCTAAAATAGGTGAAATTGTGACATTTAAGTATTATGGATTTACCAAATACAATAAACCAAAATTTGCTTCGTTTTTAAGAGTAAGAAAAAAAGAGTAAAAAATTCACCGGAAGCGCGAATTTATCAGTGCAGTGTGTTGGATGCTCGAATTTATTCGTGCAAGTATCGGAAGCGCGGATTTATCCGTGCCAAAAAGCCCCGAATGAATTCGGGGTTCCGAAAGTTCATCGGAGGCTCGAATTTATTCGTGCAAAAAGCCCCGAAAATGCAAGTGAAACTGGAGGCTCGAATTTATTCGTGCCAAATTGCCCGAATGAATTCGGGGTTCCTATATACAATAAAAGGGTTATTTATGTATAAAAAACTTCCTCATATAAATTTAAAAGAGCATTATCAATTTATCACTTTTCGTACAAAAGATAGTATTGATTTTTATCTTAAAAAACTTGAAAATGATTTATCATTGAGTAACCATATTAAACAATATAAGATTGATAATTACTTAGATAACTCTTCGTTGGGTGCATATATAAATGGTCATTTTATTGATAGTGTAAAAGATATTATATTGGAAAATCAAAGTAAGCTTTATGAAGTCATAATACTATGTATCATGCCCAATCATATTCATATTTTAATAAAGCAGTTTGATGATATTGATAAAATCATAAAATGTATAAAAGCAAAAACTGCACTTAGATTAAATGCCAAGCTAAATAAAAAAGGAAGTTTTTGGCAAAAAGGTTACTATGATAAAGTAATAAGAGATGAAAAACATTTTGAAAGAGTTTATAACTACATATACAATAATCCAATAAAAGCAAAATTAAAAGATTGGGAAAGAAGGGTTTATAGTTTGTATGAGTAGTGGTTTAAAAGGACTCGAATGAATTCGAGTTTCCAAAAGAAGCAATGTGTCGGAGGCTCGAATTTATTCGTGCAGTGTGTTGGAAGCGCGGATTTATCCGTGCAAAAAGCCCCGAATGAATTCGGGGTTCCGAAAATTCACCGGAAGCGCGGATTTATCCGTGCAAAAATGCCCCGAATGAATTCGGGGTTCCGAAATGTGATAGTATTATAATTTTATTTTTTTTATATCTTTTATACTATTAAGTACATATGTTGCTTGTGATTTTGTTTCATCAAACTTTTGCCCTGATTTTACTTGTATTGTATTTTTGATTTTTGCATTTTGGGCGCATTTTATGTCTGAGTCTTTATCTCCTATTAGCCATGAGTTTTTTAAATCTATATCATATGCTTTATAAATCTCATCTATCATACCAGTTTTTGGTTTTCTGCAATTACAGTTTGATTCAGGAGAATGGGGACAATATTTTACTTCATGGATTTTAATACTATTTTTTTCAAACTCTTTTAGCATCCAAGATGTTAGTTTTTCAAAATCCTCTTTTTTATAATAAGCTCTTCCTATTCCTGATTGATTTGTTATTATAAATAGTTTGAATTCTTTTTCTTGCAAATACAACAAAGCATCCATAACTCCGTCTATAAACTCAAAGTCTTTTTTTTTATAAACATAGTTTTTATCTGTATTTATTACGCCATCTCTATCTATAAAAAAGGCTTTTTGCATATTTCTTCCTAATCTTAATAAAGTGGGGTTGTTCTATTTACAACTCCTGCTTCATTTAATTTTTTACAAATATTATCAAGTGTTTCATTAATATTCAATTCTATTTGTTCTTCTTGATTATTTACTTTAATAAAAACGCAGTCACCTTTTGCTGTTTTATAAGTGATTGTATTTTCTTCTATTCTCCAATCATCGCTTCCAAGTGTTATTACTTCACTTAAATCATCTACTTTTCCATGTAATAAAAAATATGATTGTAAAGAGCTTGTTATTGTAGAGATATCTCTTTTTACTGTTGTAATAACTGCTGCATTTTTTGTATTCATATATTTAGGAATTGCATAACTTCCTATTAAAGCTAATAGCACCAAAACAAAAATCAATTCTAGTAAAGAAAAAGCACTTTTCATGACAAACCTTTTATAATTTTTTTAATTATATTAGGTTTTTGATAAAAATAAAATTATTTGTTATTTTTATTAGATTTCATCTTTTTTTTCTTCTATATATTCACTTATTGCATCTTTTATATTTTCTAGTTTTTTGGGATTTCCTTGAAGTCTTTCAAAGTGCTTGTTTATATCTTCATTCTCTTTGATTTTTATATCAGCAATACTTGAACAAATATCTAAAAATACACTATAAGGAACCTCATCCCCTCGTTTTAAAAAATGTATTGCTCTTTGTAAAGATACAAAAGGATTTACACTTATTTTTGAAAGATTATTAACTTTTGTATTTATATATGAGATAAACTCTTTTCTTACATCACTTTTTATAACTGTAACTTCTTTTGTATTCACATCTAAAACACATTCAAATCCCACTTTTGTAGAATCAAAATCAAAACCATCAATTGTAAATTCAAGTGATTTATTTTCAAACTTTGGTCTAAATACAAACTGAAAGATATCGTCATGAAATTTATAAGTTAAAGAGTTATTTTCATACTCAAAAAAGCTTTGATCCAAGCATTGGTTCAGCTCTTCCATCATCTGTTTTGATGGAAAAATCATATCCAAATCCCTAAAAAGATCTTTTTTTATACATGAACCTGCTAAATAGAAATTGACTTTTGAAAAACTTGGCTTTCTTACAAGTACATTTTGGAAAAAGTAATTTAAAATATTTATTACATTACAAAGTCTTATATCAAAACTCATTTGTAATTCATATGGTATAAACTCATTATATTTTTGCCAATGTTTTTCATATATCATAGTTAGCCTTTGTTTTTTAGTTTTTCTTTTAAGATTTGCTTTCCAGATTCTACTCCTGGTTGATTATAGGTGTTTATTTGTACAAACTTTCCAACAACTGAGGTTAGAAGTTGATAACTATACATTAGTTTTGCTATGTTGTATTCATCTACTCTATTTATTGTTATTACATCATGTGGAATATCACCTAATTTCTTTAAAGACTCTATTGTAGCATTTGCTTGTTCATCTATTAGTTTTGCAAAAGTTAGATTATCAACATACTCTAATCCTTCAAATCCATCAAGTGTATTTGAGGGTATTTTTGTCTCGTCTTGAAAGTCTGCTACTTTTATGAAAGTAACTGTTTTATCTCTTTTTCCTTCTGCTATTAATTGTAAAAATGAGTGTTGATCAACAGGTCCTATAAGACCTATTGGAGTCAAAGCTTGTTTTGTGCCATTTATATTTATTTTTCCTAAGCTTTCGCCCCAAAGTTGAATATACCATTTATTAAATCCTTCCAAACTAGCAGAGTATGAAAAAACTACATTTATGTTGAATCTATTTTTATTTTCAACCATAAATCTTGCTTTTTCCATGATTGTTTCATAATAGCCTTTTTGATTAAAAAAACTATTATGAACTTCTTTAGCACCTTTTAGTAAATTATCTATATTTACACCTAAAATTGCCAAGGGTACAAGTCCTACTGTTGAAAATACAGAAAATCTTCCACCTACATTTTTAGGAATATCAAAAGTTGTCATATTTTGTTTTTTTGCAAAGCTTGTTAGTTTACTATCTTCTTCACTTATGATTGCACAATTTTTAGCATCTATTGTCACTAAAGATGCTAAATACTTAAAAATAGATATTGTTTCTATAGTTGTTCCTGATTTACTAATTATTAAAAATAAAGTATCTTCTAAATCAAGTTTTTTAATTCTTTGTTTGATATCAGTAGGATCAGTTGTTTCAAAAAAATGAAGTTTTTTATCAAACTCTTTTATTCTTTTTAAAAACTGATAAATAGCAAATGTACCTAAAGTACTTCCACCAATACCAACAATAGCAATATGTTTTTTTGATACTTTTTTTGCATACTCTTTTATTTTTGAAGTATCTTGAAAAGGAAGTGAATAATAACCAATTTTTGTTATCTCATCTTTTACATAATCAAATATTGTCTGGCTTGATTTTATTTGATAAAAACTTTTACTATATTGCATCTATTTCCTTTTATTTGTATTTTATGAATTTAAAACTGCTATTTTTACTCGAATAAATTCGAGTTTCCTAGATTTTTTTATAAAAGTGGTTTGTTGCTTCTACAAAGCCATCTATACTTCCACAATCAAATCTAACTCCATCAAACTTAAATCCTAAAACCATTCCTTTTTTTGCTTGAGTTAGCAAGGCATCTGTTATTTGTATCTCACCACCTTTTCCAGGTTTTGTGTTTTCTATTATTTCAAAGATATCTGGTGTTAAAATATATCTTCCAATAATTGCTAAGTTTGATGGTGCATTTTCTGGCTCTGGTTTTTCTACCATATTATCAATCATATAAATACCTGTTTCTATCTCTCTTCCTGAGATTACTCCATATTTATTTGTATGCTCTTTTGGTACTTCTTCAATAGCAACTATACAACACTGATATTTTTCATATAAATTTACCATCTGTTTTAAAACACCGTCTGATTTATTATCACATAAATCATCTGCTAAAATCACTGCAAAAGGTTCATCTCCAATTAGGGTTTGTCCTGTTAAAATTGCGTGTCCTAAACCTTTCATTTTTGTTTGTCTAGTATATGAAAAAGTACAGTTTTCTATCACATCTCTAATTTCTGTTAAATAGTGTTCTTTACTTGAACCTTTTATTTGGTGTTCTAATTCATATGAGATATCAAAGTGGTCTTCAATAGCTCTTTTTCCTCTTCCTGTTACTATAGCCATTGTATTACAACCTGCTTCAATAGCCTCTTCTACTCCATATTGAATAAGTGGTTTTGTAAGTACTGGTAACATCTCTTTTGGTGTTGCTTTTGTTGCTGGTAAAAATCTTGTTCCATAGCCTGCTGCTGGAAATAAACATTTTCTTATCATCTAAAATCCTATAAAATCATCTTTAATTAAAAAATTATACCTAAAAACTTTTAAAGTATTTGAGGTACATCTATATTTGTCTCTTTATTTGTATCTGCCACACTTTCAAATACAACTTCAATTGGTGCTTCTGAATTGCTTTGTTTATTAACAAATCTTGTATACTGTTTTTGGAACTCTAATTTTACTGTTCCTATTGGTCCATTTCTTTGTTTTCCTATAATAATCTCTGCTTCTTCAACTGCTTTGTTAACAAAAGTAGATTTATACTCTTCACCTTTGTCTTTTGCTTCTTTCTCTTTTCTTGCTTCATCTCTTTCTTTATAAACATCATCTCTATATACAAACATTATGATATCCGCATCTTGCTCGATGGCTCCTGACTCTCTTAAGTCACTAAGCATTGGTCTTTTATCAGGTCTATTTTCAAGTCCTCTATTTAACTGAGAAAGTGCAATAATTGGGATTTTCATCTCCCTTGCTAACATCTTAAGTCCCCTTGAAATATCAGATACTTCTTGATGTCTATCTTTATTTCCTGTACCTTGCATAAGTTGCAAGTAGTCAATAACTACCATTGATATATTATTGTCATCATTTTGAGCTAATTTTCTAACTCTTGCTCTTAATTGGTTGATATTAACACTTCCACCATCATCAACAAAAAGTTTTTTTTGATTTAAATCTTCAAAAGCTCTTGAAAGATTACTCCATTGGTCATCATCCATATCACCTTTTCTTAAGTTTTGTAAAGGAATTGAAGTTTTTGCAGCAAGCATTCTTAGCATAAGCTGTTCTGCTGGCATTTCTAGTGAGAAAAAAACCACACCTTTTCCTGCTTCAACATTGGCTAAAGCCATATTTAGCACAAGTGCAGTATTGTGTGTTACGGTCATATCTTCTAATAAAAATAGTCTATTTCCATCTATTTCAAAACCATAATATTCATCTACGATATCTTTTTCAATTTTGATTCCTGTTAAAGCAGTTTTAGATTTTTCAATTGAAATAAATAAATTTTTATCTTCGATAAATGTCACATATCCCAAGCTATCTGCAAGAAACTTTATTTTTTCATCTATTAATTTTTCTTCAATAAAATAATATGAATCTTTTATTTTTGCATTATTCTTAATAAAATATTTAAAATATTTTTCTCTATTTTCTTTGATAAGTTCTTTATTTTCAAATTCAACTGCAACTTTATAGCCTTTATAGTTACTTTTAAACTTTTCTGATTTTTCTAAATACTCTTTAATATTTACATTTAAGATATCTCCATTTTTATGAGGACCTTCAGTTCTACTTCTTTTTAAAGATAAAATATGAGATTCATTTACTCTATAATCTATTGCTTTATTTTGTCTTACCCAATACATTTGTTCTACGCCTTTTGTAGTGGATAAAACATTTCTTGGTGTTGAGTCATCACCCATAAGTTGGTCACCAACTTTTATATCTTCAACATTTTTTAAAGTACCATCATACATTACAACTTTTGTACCTCGCCCTAAGCATTTCCCCATGGCTGGTCTTGCTGCTATGATTACTAGGTCACCTTCATTAAATCCTGTTGTTCTTTTATCCAAATCATGAAAACCTGTTGTTTCACCTATTAGGTGTTGGTTTCCTAGTTCTTTCATTTTTTTGATATAGCTTAAAGTATCACCTGTGATCTCTTGCATATCTTTTAATTCAGATGTAGCGCTATCTGTTGAGATTTTGTATAATGCACCTTGAATTGTATCTAAAGCTTCGTTTGCTGGGATATCTTCTTCTATTGATACTTTTTTTATGGTGGTTGCTAGTGATGCTAACTCTCTTTTAACACTTCCATCTTTTATCTCTTTTACATAAGCTATTGTATTTGTTATAGGGTTTGCTGAAAGTATTTCTATTAGTATTGAGTCATCAACATCTTTTGTGCTGATTTTTTTTCTTATAAAATCTTCATCAACTGGCATATCATCACGATAAAGATTACTCATAACTTCAAATATTTTTTGATGTGCGGGTAGATAAAAATCTTTTGGTTTTAACATTGATAGAATTTCTTCTATCTCATCAGGGTTGAAAAGTATTGAGCTTAAAACTGCTCTTTCTATATTAATGCTATATACACTATCCATAAAATCTCCATATTTATATAAAGATTTTATTATATCTAATAGTAACTAACAAGCAAAGAAAAATAAAACTTATTTTTTCTTTGCTTCTTCTTCTACTTCTTGTAAAAATCTATCAAGTAGTTTATCAGTTGGAAGTTTTGCTATTGTTTCACCTTTTTTGATGATTAATCCACTTCCTTTTCCATAAGCTATTGCAACATCTGCTGATTTTGCTTCACCAATTGCATTTACAACACATCCCATAACGGAAACATTTAAAGGGGTTTTTATATGTTTAGTTCTTTCTTCAACTTGGGCTACTGCACTTACCAAATCAGCTTCAATTCTTCCACAAGTTGGACAAGAGATGATATTTAGTCCCTCTTTTACTAATCCTGCATCTTTTAATATAGCTCGCCCTACTTCAATCTCTTTTTCAAGTTCACCTGTCATTGAAACTCTTAAAGTATCTCCTATTCCATCAAGAAGTAAACTTCCAAGTGCAATTGAGGATTTAATTGTTGAGTGAAATTGTGTTCCAGCTTCTGTAACTCCTAAGTGAAAAGGATAGTTATTCATAGGTCTTAAGCCCCTATAAGCTTCTACTGTTCTTTGAACATCACTTGCTTTTAAAGATACTTTAATATCAGTAAAGCCTAAATCTTCAAGATATTTGATATTATAATCAGCACTTGCAATCATTCCTTGTGCTGTTTGTCCATATTTATTTTCAAACTCTTTTTCTAAAGAACCACAGTTTACACCAATTCTAATAGGTAGATTTCTTTCTTTGCAAGCTTTTACAACCTCTTCTACTCTTTTTTTATCCCCAATATTTCCAGGGTTAATTCTAATACAATCAACAACTTCAGCAGCAATTAATGCAAGTTTATAATGAAAATGTATATCAGCAACAATAGGTAAACTTACTTGCTCTTTTATACTTTTTAAAGCATTTGCAGCTTCTTTATTTGGTACTGCAACCCTTACAATATCAGCACCTGCAAAATGCAGTCTTTTTATTTGTTCAACAGTTGCTTGTATATCTGATGTTTTAGAATATGTCATAGATTGTACAGGAATTGGTGCATCACCACCAATAGGAACATCTCCTACGTAAATCTTTTTTGTTGGGTATCTTTTTATCATGTTAAAATTTTATCTAATTATTATTAATATTTCATGAAGATTTTCAATTGATGTTTTTCTTAATATTATGTAACTATACTGTAACATTTTAATAATATGAAAGTTTTACAAATGTATAATAAATATGACTAATATTTTAATTAAAAGACATATAATGCTATATAGACAAAACGCCTATAAATATTTACTACTTTTTGTGATTTTGGCACTTAGTGTAGTGCTTTTTACTTCTTTGTATATTCATAACAAAGAGAAAAACCTGCTTGATTCAAAATACAAAGAGAGTGCAAAAAACACCAAAGAGTTTATAAAAAACCTAATTGAGAATAAACAAAATGCCACATTAGCTATTGCTATTTCCCTTGCTAAAGATGATAGATTATATTCATATATGAAAAATAAAACTTATAAAAACTTTGAATATGAAAAAATCTCATCTCAGATGAGAGAATATACAAAATTCAAAAATGTTTGGATTCAAATCATTGATAAAAATGGTACTTCAATATATAGATCTTGGACAAAAAAGACAAATGATAATTTATTATTTAGAAAAGATTTAAACAAGATGCTAAAAAAGCAAGATATTACCACTTCTATTAGTGTTGGTAAATTTGATTTAAGTATAAAAGCTAGAACTCCAATATTTGATGATGACAAGTTTTTAGGTGCTTTAGAAGTAATAACACACTTTAATTCAATTAGTAAAAGACTCAAAAAAAGAGGTATAGATGCGATAATTGCAGTTGATAAAAAGTATAAAAGTAGACTTACTTTTCCTTTGACAACAAACTTTATTGATGATTATTATATCTCAAATTTAGATGCTTCAAAAAAGTTTATAAACTATTTAAAACAAAATAATATAAATAACTATTTTAATATAAAAGATTACAAAATTGAAAATACTCTTTTTATTACTTCATATGAACTAAGAGATGACAATGGAGGTCATTTAGCTTCTATTATTAGCTTTAAAGATAAAAATAGTATTGATATTCAAGCAATTAAAGATTATAAAAGACAAATGATAATGCTTGTGGTTATACTACTTATTATTTTAGTTTTTATTTTTACTTTATATGTATACAATAT